>JBILJE010000200.1:0-5927 GCA_044377395.1 Rariglobus sp.
CTCAGTAATAGCCAGTTCCGCGTCGTCCACCGCGCATGCCAGTTGATAACTGGGGGCGCCGTCTTTGCGCCACACCAGAAAGTCGCCGAAATCCCGCCCTGCCGTCGCTTCCTGCGTGCCGAAATGCCCGTCGGCGAAGGTCAACAACTCGCCATCGGAGACACGAAAACGCCAGTTGGTGCCCCACCCTGCAGCGTCAAGAGGTGGTAACGGCGCACCCAAGGCTGGACGAAACGCGGGCGGATAAAGCGGTTCATCGAGGTTCGCGCCTTCGTGGGGCGCGGAGACGGACGCCTCGGCGAGTTCGCGGCGTGAATGGGCGCAGGGGAAAATCAGACCCGCCGCATGCAATTGAACGAGGGCAGCGCGGTAGCGCGGCAAACGCTCGCTTTGGGTAATCATCGGCTCCGCCCACGTGAGGCCGAGCCAGTGCAGATCTTCGAGCATCGCGGTGACGAAATCACTGCGGATACGGACGGAGTCGAGGTCGTCGTTACGCAGGAGGAGGCGACCGCCGGCGGCCTGGGCGCGTTGATGGGCGACCCAAAAGGTGCGCGCATGGCCGAGGTGGAGGAGCCCGGTGGGCGAAGGGGCTAGGCGGCCAAGATAACTGGAGTGAGAGTTCGCCACGGAGTACGCCTACTGGGCACGAATTGATTAAAAAAAACAGCCTTAATTGCTATTCAGGGCGGTTAGAAAAAGATTAGAAAAAACCATGACCAAGCTCCTTTGCGTTTACTGTTCGTCCAGCTCGAAGCTCGATCCGAAGTATTACGAGGTCGGAGAACGCTTGGGGCGCGAGATGGTGGCGGAGGGCTGGGGCCTGATCTACGGGGGCGGCAATGTCGGGCTTATGGGTGCGGTGGCCCGCAGCGTGATGGCGGCCGGCGGAGTCGTGGTGGGCGTGATACCCGATTTTATGCAGGTGCGAGAACTCGCCTACGTTGAATCGACCGAACTGGTGGTCGTACCCACCATGCGGGAGCGCAAACGCATCATGGCGGAGCGAGCGCATGCGTTCCTCACCTTACCCGGCGGCATCGGCACACTCGAAGAAATGACTGAGATCATGAGCGAGCGATACCTCAACCTCACGCAGAAGCCGCTGGTGTTGCTCAATCAGGACGGGTTTTACGACGACTTGCTGCGCTTCTTTGAGCGCATGGTGGAGGAGAAATTCAAATCGCACGGCTTGGCGGAACTACTCGCCGTTGCCCCGACTGTCGCCGAGGTATGGCCGTTGTTGAACCAGCCCAAGGACTACCAGACCGACCCGCTCTGGAAATAATCCAAGCGGCTGTGCGCTGAGTAACACTCATTAGCGCTCAAGTTGAGGGTGAGCTCAGGGTGAGCGTTACGGCATCCTTGAGCTCACGCTCAAGGCCACACGCTTCACGAACACACGCTTCACGAACACACGCTTCGCGAACACACGCTTCACGAACACACTCCTCGTGGCCTTGAGCGTGAGCTCAGGGTGATTACCCACAGGTATCCGATCCCCACCGAATCTAGTGAATTAAGCTCAGCTTGAACGCGAATTGCTATAACACCTATCCAGCGAGTAGCGCCGTGATTTTGCGGGCGAGCGCGGTCGAGGCCTCGGCGAGCCAACGGGCGCCTTTTTCGGCCGTCGCACGAGTGGCGTCACCCATGACGCCGCTTTTGGAAATATCCGCGGTTTTCCACGCAAACACCGCCGCGCCGCCCTCAGGTCGCAGGCCGCCGGGCGCATCGAGTTGCGCCGGGTATTCGCAGACCGCCCGGTCCATGCGCACCCACTCGGGCGCACCGGCCAGCATGAGCGAAGTTTCCCACTCTCCGGCATGAAACCCAAACGCCGCCTCTTGGGGCTCCTGCGCAGGCAGATAATACCCGCTTAACATACCGGCGCGCAGGCCCAACGTGGTCTGAATCTCACGCAAGGTGGCCACCACAATCGGCGTGTTGCCTCCATGGGTATTGAGCACTGCGAGCTGGCGGAAGCCGAGCGACTTCAAATGCGCCGCATAAGCGAGTAACTGCCTGCGCAAAGTGCGCGCCGAAATCGACACCGTACCGGCAAACCCGAGATGCTCGTTACTTTTGCCAAACACGATGGGCGGGGCCACAAATACGGGCGCCTCCACGGCGAGTTGGGGCAACGCCTGGGTTAGCCAAAGCCGCCCGAGCATCGCATCAGTGCCGAGCGGCAGGTGATGGCCATGTTGTTCGATGGCACCGGTGGGCAGGATCACCCATGCGCGCGCCTTGTCCGGCAGGGCCGCCAGTTCGGCGGCGGTGAGCGCCATCAGTGCGCGCGGGAGAGCTGCCGAGGATTCGCCGGGCGGGGGAACCGCGATGGTCGTGGCCACTGGCGGCAGCGTTGGCGAGTTAACCGCTCCCTTGCCGTCAACCGCCAAGGACTCGTGGCGGATAATGTCGCCAAGTAGCCCTGCCAGCTTGCGGGCAGCCGCGCCGAAGATGGCATCTGCGTCCACGGCAAGATCCGGAACAACGGCGGCGGGTTGCCCAAAAAAACCGGGTCGAAACTCGGTGTCGCGCACATCGGCGCTGACTGCGTTCGGCACGGGGGCACGGCCCAACACGCGAGCGGCGACCGCCTGAGTCTGCACCCGTTGGACGTCAGCCGGATGGAATCCGAGGCCGAGGTTAGCCGAACCGATCACGTAAGTGCGCACGTCGAGAGTCGTGCGGGCATCAATTGCGGCGGTAGCAATGACTTCGGCGCACCACGGGCTCGTGTTAAAAAAAAGCAGGCGGGAAAAACCCGCAGCTTTCACGCTGGCGGCGATCTCAGCCAGGGCATCTAGGGCGGTTTCAATATCAACGCTGAAGTGGCAATGCGCGTAGGGTCCCGCGCCCAGGCAAAACGGGGGCAAAACAAGGACGTGAGGTTGCAACTCGCCCGCCGTGAGGGCGGATCCCAGCACCGCCGAACCGACTGCCTCCTCGACGTCGAGCGTCAGTCCCAAGCCATGATCGGCAAACCCATGGACGGGCAACACGACGAGGGTTCGGTCCTTATCATGCCGAGCGGCGAGATCGCTCCACGTTTGATGGGCCCAGGCGGACGCGGGGTCTTGATTGGCAAGCCAAAGGGGATGCATGGGAGCGGACGTTAGTCACGGGCCGGGGCTGGGCGCAAGGCCAGGCGTGGCGCGGGCTTTAATGAGGGGATTTAGTTGGACCGTAGAAATGGACCAGTCGTATTCCCACGGCTCGCCTGGGTCGCCAGTAAGCAACATTTCGCGCAACCGTTCATCATGTTTCTGGCCTAGATCAACAAAGCGAAATACTGGTAACGGGGATTGGGTGACGGGTGCGGGAGTATCAAGATGAGCAGGCCAAAGGGAGCCGAGATGAACACCTATCTTGAAGGGACAATGTACCCCTGTAACGACGCGATCCCGCTTGCAGGCGCTCCGACGGAAGTTCGTTGGCACCAAAAATGACAAAACTCGCCCTGCCCCCGTCCGCATCCGCCCGTTTTTAGGCCCCGCGCTTCACGGCGCGCTCCCGACGTTCGGTCTATCGTGATTCGGCATGGAGGGAAATTTGGACTGCATTCGCTATTCGCGAATTGAAAATGGTGACACATGAAAGCTCAGGATGTCATGGTCGCCGTTAAGTTGCTCAATCCCGACGCGCCCAGGGTTATGCCCTTTTGGGGCAATCGGTGGGTTTGAGCGCTTCGGAAGCTCATGCGTGCGTGCGCCGGTTGGTCGAGTCTCGGTTGGTCGAGCCGGTTTCGCGGCGGGTTAATCGCCAGGCGTTGCTGCGGTTTTTGATCAACGGGCTTCCCCTATGTTTTTCCGGTCAGTTTGCAGGCCAGTACCCGGGGCGTGCCGATCGCTTGGGCGGCGCTCCGGTGCTCTGGCCGGGTGTACCGATCTGCCGGTGGCTTTATCGCAGGTTGATCGTGGACATCATGCCGACGAGCGGCGCCTTAATGTTGAGTTCCACGATCCCCTGACCGGCCTCACAGAAGATGACTTCCGTGGCCTGATCCGGAGAATTCAAGGGATCCTGGATCACCGAAGCGGCACAAGCCGTGGCTACTACTACTACTACTGCTTATCGACTTCCTTGGCTTCTTGTTCCATCTGATCGCCGACATTGGTCAGGCCGGATTCCCAGCCGGTGGGCCACTCGGACTTAGCCGGTGGCGGTCCGACTTGGATCGGGGCGATGTCAGACGCAGGTCCGTCAAGCTCTAGCTTTACGATGGTCGAGACCGCCTGCTGATCGGCCTTGGCGACAGTGAGTTGGACCGCCTGATCGCTTTGCACAACCGTCACCTCGCCGCCGGTGAGCAATGAACTGGCGAGAATCTTCCGACTCAGGCCTGGCAAGGTCAGGGTCTCGCCCGGCCAGCGCAGGACATGCACATATATCGTGTTGCCGCGATGGGTGCTGGCGAGTTCGTTACAATTCTTGTAGGGTCCACCCCGGGTGGAGTAGATCGATTCACCGTATTTCCCAAGCCAGGCGCCAATCTGGATGAGCACTTCGCGTTGTTCCGGCGCGATTTCTCCTGCGGGTGTCGGTCCGACATTCAACAGCATGTTCCCGCCGCCGCCGACCACGTTGATGAGCAGCCGCAAGCAGGTTTCTACCGGTTTCACCCCATCCTTGACGCCACCCCACGACCATTGGTTGTGGGCCGACAGGGTCATGCAGGACTCCCATGGATGGCCATTATCGAAATCGCCGACCTTTTGCTCCGGGGTCCGGAAGTCGCCGTTATTGCCGGTGCGATTATTGATCAGGATGTCTGGCTGCAGGGCGCGGGCCATGCGGATGGTGGCGGCACCACGACCGAGATACTGGTCCGGTTTGTCATTCCACAGGGACAGGATTGGGCCGTAACGCTCGATCAATTCCCGGGTTTGATTGAGGTTGTACTGCTCATAGGCCTCCCAGTTATAGCGGTCCTTTAAGCCCTGACCGTTCTTGCCCGTCCACGGAAAGTCGGGGTGATGCCAATCAGGCATCGAATAGTACACACCGAACCGCAATCCCTCCTGGCGGCAGGCTTGCGCTAGTTCACCGATGATATCCCGTTTGAACGGGGTGTTAGCGATGGAGTAGTCGGTAAATCGGCTCGGCCACATGCAGAACCCGTCATGATGCTTAGCGACCGGCACCACGTAGCGGATGCCGGCTTGTTTCGCCAAGGCCATCCAGGATCGAGCATCGAACTTCGTCGGATTGAAGCGCTGGGGTAGGCGGTCGTAGTCCACCGCAGGGATCTGATGGTCGCGGGACCAACCAAGTTCTTGTTCCGTTAGACTGACCGGACCCCAATGAATGAACATACCGAACCGCAGGTCCTTCCAGGCCTCGACCGCCTCCGGCTTGGCGGCGGGCCAGGATTGGTCGGGGTAGAGCCTTTTAGCCTCAGCAAAGTGCACTTTCTCGATCCGCTGCATCTCGCGGACACTGAGAAGCTTGAAGGGTGCGCCTGCGGCAGACTCCTGGGCCGGCAGACACATACTTCCACCCACGATCATAGTGATCGCTACCGTGGAGGCTGCCTTCCTCATGGCGGTGGCAATGCCCAGGCCGAGGCCGGTGCCGCCGCCGGTGATGAGCGCGACGCGATGATTAAGACGGAAGGGGTTGGAGTTCATGGTGTTCTTGGGGTCGGGTTTTGAAGGAAGCAAGGGTTGATAGGGTCGAAGCCTGGGGATGAGGTCGTGACTACGCCCGAGACGAGCAAGACCGAGCCGGAGCCCGGAAAGCAAATACGAATTCAAGGACGCACCAGACGGGTTCGATACCAAGGAACAGGAGGCTTTTCCAAAGAGCACAAAATCACCAGAAGCTCATGGGGGGGAAGTCGGGCCAGGGGGTCGGGCTGTTACATGGATAAATTGAGAGTCGGATTTCACTCATTTAAAGTGGGCTCATTGATTATGTAG
>JBILJE010000201.1:0-5922 GCA_044377395.1 Rariglobus sp.
TTTAAACCAGCCTCGATTTTGGCGTCCACCGGCCCCACGCCCGGATACCAAAAGAAGGTGTGGCCTTCGCGACCGGCGCGGTAACTGGAGGCGCGCAGTTTTTGAAACTTCGGACCGGCCATCGGGTAGTTGGCCAGCGGGATACGGGTCTGCTCGCCGATCTTGCGGCACTTAAAGCCGAACTTTGCGTAGAGCTCGAGGTGGTCCGGGCCGACCTGGTAGAGCACCGGCTCCCAATCCTGCTGTTCGCAGTAGGCCAAAAATTCGGCCACCACGCGCTCGCGTTCATCGGCCGGCCCTATCGGGTCGCTCAAGGTGAGCGCGTAGTTGCGCCACAGCGCGAAGGCCACCACCGAGCGGTTGGTCGTGGCGAAGAAGTAGCGTTTGTCGCTGGCCAGCGCGAATTCGTCGAAGGGGTTGTCGCCGTAAGCGTCGACGATGCGGCGCGCCCGTTGCAGCTCGATGGGCGTGGGAGGGTATTTCAAAAGCACCGGGCGCAGCACCAGGGCGAGCACCATTAAGCCGAGTGCAACGCCGGCGAAACTCACCGCGAAAAACGCCGCCTGCGCCTGCTGTGTGGTTGCGCGCAGGGTGTCGGTGGATTGCAGGAAAATGAGTTCCAGCACCGACTGCAGCGTACCCGCCACCGTTTGGTTGCCCTCGGCGGTTACGCCGAAGTGCCGCACCGCAAAATAACCAAACGTCACCACCGCCGCCAGGGCCGGCAGGCCGATGATCCACACCCAGCGCAGCGAGCCGCTGTCGGACTGGGCGACGAACTGTTTGCGCTGCCAGACCAACACGGCCAGCGGAGCCAAACTGCCGATGGCCATTTGCCAGTCGAAATCCTTGCCTGTGTGCAACAGGGCCGTGACCAGCAGCACGATCAGGGTCACCCACCAGGCGAATCGTTTGCGCCGCCAAAGCCCGCGGCCGAGCGCCAGCTGGGCGCACCCGGCCAGCACCAACAGGGCCTGCGACTCCATAGCGATGTGGAACGGCGTCCAGTTTTCCAGCTGGTCTTCTACCCATTGGCTGGGGGGAAAAAGGGCCGACACCAACTGGATCACTCCGGACAGGCCGACGATCACGGCCACCAAACCGGCCCAGAAAAAAGTCGGCCGATGCCGCATGTGGTTAACGTTACTCACGACCTTTTGTTTTTCAGGGCGGGGTTGGCCAGCAGCCAGTCAATGGCCTTGTCGGTCAACGCCAGAAACTTGTCGTTGGCGTTGCTGAAATCGTGAAACGCACGGGGGAATTTCCACATTCGCAGGTCGAGTTGGAGGCCCTTGAACCAGTCGATCGAGTCGAGCGGGTCTAGTCCTGCGTGGAGTTGAGCTAGGCGGAGGCCGTTCATTTGAGGGGCGAAATCGGCCAGCCCGAAGGTGCCTTCGCCAGTGGGCGTGATGCCGAGTTTATCCGAGGTACGCAGGCCGTAACGACCGCGCGGTCCGGGGGCAACTAGCAGTAGTCCGTGCAAGGCGGCAGGACGCGCCAAGAGGACGGCCGCGGCGGGCAGCGAGTGTTCGGCCCCCATCGACCAGCCACCATAGATTACAGGCAGGGGCTGGGCTGCTTGGGCTGTCGCGGTCGTTTGGGGTGCGTCTGCCGGCGGCCCGTTGCGCCGGGCCAATTCGGCAACCAACCTGGCAAAATCGGCGGCCAGAATTTCCTGGTTGAAGTCGGTGGCGGCGTAGAGGGCGAAATCGACGCCGGCCACCGCCCAGCCGCGGCTGACGAGGTGGCGCGCCATACGGGTTTCCCAATAGCTCCAGCCGCCGTCGCCCGAGCCGAGCACGAACAGGCCGCGTACCGCAAGTTGGGTGGGCTGGTACCAAGCGATTTCAAAGGTGCCGCGGGTGAGGGCGATCGGCTCGGTGGCAGGCTTGGTGTGGTCCAGCTCAGTGTCCGCGAACAACGACGCGGGCTGCAGGGTGGCGAGCCAAAGTCCAACGAGGAGGAAGATGCGCAGGCAAAACATGGGAGGGCCGGTGGGCGGAGTGGGTCGCAGTGACGCACAGGCGGGCGTGGTGGGCAAACCCGTTCGTCGCGCCTCCTTGAGCTCACGCTCAAGGCCACGGCCTGCACCAAACCACTCCAGACTCAATCCCGCACCGGCAGCCAGCGCTGCAAAATCCCTACCAGCGCCACCGTGTCGATGGGCTTGCTGATGTAGTCGTCCATGCCGGCCTCCAGACACTTTTCGCGGTCACCTATCATGGCGTTGGCCGTCATCGCGATGATCGGCACTCGCGCCCGCCCTGTCGCTGCTGCGCGGATACGCTGGGTGGCTTCATAGCCGTCCAGCTCTGGCATCTGCATGTCCATAAAAACCAGATCGTAGTTTCCTTCATTCACCGCCCGCACCGCCTCCAGGCCGTCACCCACCAATTCAGGCGCCAATCCTAACAGTCCGAGCAAGGCGCGAATAATCTCCTGGTTGATAAAATTGTCCTCGGCCACCAGCACCCGCGCCGACTTCTGGCCGGGTAATAGGGCGAGTTTGGACGTCGGAACGGGCTCGGCCGCAACCACGCCTATCCCGGCAACGGGTGCCTGCTGGAATGCCAGTCGCAGGGTAAACCAGAACTCGGACCCATCCCCTTCCCGGCTATTGACCCCGATTTGACCGCCCATGAGCTCAACCAACTGCTTGCAAATGGCCAAGCCCAGCCCGGTGCCGCCGAATCTACGTGTGGTCGAGGCGTCCGCCTGGGTGAATTTCTGGAACAGCTCCCCGAGTTTGTCGGCCGCGATGCCGATGCCGGTGTCGCGCACGCTGAAGCGTAGCTGTGCGGAATCCGCCAAGAGCTCCGCAAGTTGGATACGCACGGCGACCTCGCCTGAGCCGGTGAACTTCAGCGCGTTGCCGGTTAGATTAAGCAGGACCTGGCGCACGCGGTTGGGGTCACCTTGCAACTTAAGCGGCACGTCATTCGCGGCCTCGCAGGTGAAGGTGAGTTTTTTTTGTTCTGCGCGCAGGGCCAGCCCGCCGGACAAATCACCGAGCAGCCTGCCTAGGTCGAAATCGATCGTTTCGATGGCCAGTTTGCCGGCCTCAATTTTGGAGAAATCCAAAATATCGTTGATCAACTCCAACAGGTTTTCGCCGCTGGTGCGGGCGAGGTTGGCGTAGTGGCGCTGCTGGGGGTCGAGGGCGGAGGCTTTGAGCAGGTTAACCGTGCCGATGATACCGTTAAGCGGCGTGCGAATTTCGTGGCTCATGTTGGCCAAAAACTCGCTCTTGGCGCGGCTGGCCGCATCGGCGGCGTCCTTGGCCTGGCGAAGCGCCCCTTCGATGGCCTGGCGTTCGGTGACGAGCCGCTCGATGGCAGCGGCCAAACCGAGCAAATCCGCCCCGGCCGCCTCCCCAGCCCCGCCGTCAGGATGCAGCAATCCGATGGTTTGGCGCAGGCGCAAGAGCACGGCTTCGTTGCGCTGGTTTTGGGCGTGCAGGCCTGCGTTGGCCGTAGCCAATTCAAGCGAACTCACCGACATCGCATGGTCGGTGAGTTTCCGGTCCTGATCGAATTGCTGATAGGAGGCGGAGACCTGTTCAAGGAAACGCTCCAGTCCGAGCGGAACCCCCTCGGGCCCGCCGAAGGTCCGTCTCAACTGGCGAAGAAGCAGGGGGTGCTGGGTCATGCAACCGTTTCGGAAATGGAGGTCACGGTCATCGTCTGGTTGTGAAGTTGGCAGGAGCCGGAGTGGCCCGACGGCGCCAGTTCGCCATACGAATAAAATCCGGTGAGCACCGGGCCGGGCCCAAAGGCCGCGCGCACGCCCTCCAACTCCTCCTCGGTGCGGTGGCCGAGCACAATCCGGCGGCCCACACAGCTCACGCAAAAAACCAAGCTGGTGGCCTCAGTCGCGGCACTACGCGCAGCGTCCTCGGCTCCGGAGATGAGTTCCTCCTGTGAGGCGCGCATGAGCCGGACGGTAGCGCCAACGGGCATATTACCAGCAAAGGTCATGGTGCCAGCCGCCTCGTCGATCGACAGAATGGTACGCACAATGGAGTTACCCTCGCCGGGTTGTTGCAGGCAAAGCGGAAAGCGCAGGGCTGCTGCGGGCAGTGCCGCCGCCTCGGCACCCAGGTAGTTTTTGTAAACTTCGAGGGCGGACTGGTTATCGAGTTGATGCAGGACGTTATCCTTGGCGGCGGTGATGAGCCGGGCTGGGCCGAAGCTCGACCAGCCGCCGGCACTGCCAAAGCCGATTTGCAGCGACGATCCATAAAGGCCGACAGCCACGATACACCCGGGTGCAGGCGCAGCGTCCAGGCCGACGGTGGTTTGGGCGAAGTCGGTGCCGTCGCCTGCCAAGCCGCCACTGAGGGTGACGCCGGTGGGCAGGCAGGTGTTAAAGGATTCGCTCAAAACCGTGCCATTGACCAAACCGCCGTCGGAAAAAACCAAGACATGGCGCAAGTCGGGGCCCGCGAGTTCAGTGACGATTCCTCTGCACAGGTCTTTGAGCTCCACCGCTGGGGTAAGGCGGGCGACGGAGGTGCGCACGGTAGCACGGGAAAAATGGACGGCGGTGCAGACCAGATCGGCGTCCTCGATTTGTACATCGGCGAAGTTGCCGGCGGTGGAGGTGAGCACTAGGCGGGCGGAGGGAAAACGAACGCGCAACTCGGCGAGGGCGGACGGCTCGACCAGAAGTTTTCGCAGACCGAATACGAGGACCAAGCCGGCCTGGGGGGGTCCAGTTGCCCGGAGAGATCACGCCAAACGCCAAGGGGGGAGAGCAGGGACTGGAGGATTTGCATGGGGAGGGGTGGTGTGGAGGAAATGCTAGGGAGTGCGACGGTAAGGGGTGGCGCAGGCCGGAAGTAAATGGGGTGAAGTAGAGGGTCCCCTATTTACGGCACAACGTCAGGGAAACTTAAATGGGTTGTTACCGATAATAGGTGCCCCAGTGGGGCCGTGTTCCCTCTGCCGGAGGGACGACCTCCGTGTCGTCCGAGATTCAACCCGGTCCACACGGAGGTGGACCCTCGCGGGGTGAACCGAAGATTCCCGGCTGGTTTAATTTTGCGCTTTCGTGTGGCGCGGCCTTGCGTCTGCGGCATGTCATGCACGACCGACACCATTGCCGCCCTCGCCACGCCTGTGGGCACCTCAGCCCTTGCCGTGGTGCGGGCCAGCGGCCCGGACTGCGCCGCCCTAGCTCATGTGATTTTTGGCCCCTCTCCCCTCCCCCCTCGGCTGGCCCGCCACGCCGATTACCGCGACCTATCCGGTCAGTTGCTCGACGACGTTCTGGTCACGTTTTACCAGGGGCCACGCTCCTACACCGGCGAGGATTCACTGGAAATCTCCTGCCATGGTAATCCTTTCATCGCCCAAGCCATTCTCAAGGATCTGCTTGTACGTGGGTGCCGGGCGGCCGAAGCAGGCGAATTCACCCGCCGCGCCTTCCTGGGAGGGAAGATGGACCTGAGTCAGGCCGAGGCGGTGATGGATTTGATTCACGCCCGCAGCGAGCGGGCACTGGCCGCCGCCAACCAGCAGCTGCGCGGCAGCCTGGGCCGGCATCTGGGTGAGTTAACCGAAGGGCTGCTCCTGGTACTGGCGCGGATCGAAGCCTACATCGACTTCCCGGACGAGGACCTGCCCGCCGAAGACCGACGCGTGGTGGCGGCGGAATTGGCGGGTGTTCTACGTGGAACATCGCGGTTACTGGCCACTCAGCACTACGGCGAGCTGCTGCGTGAGGGCATCAAGACGGTCATTATTGGGGAGCCCAACGCGGGCAAGAGCAGCCTGCTCAACGCGCTCGTCGGTCACGAACGCGCCTTGGTCAGCGCCGAGCCGGGTACCACCCGGGATTTTATCGAGGAGCGCATTCCAATCGGGTCGCATTGGCTGAGGCTGATCGACACTGCCGGGCTTAATCCCACCCCTGCCCCTT
>JBILJE010000202.1:0-5916 GCA_044377395.1 Rariglobus sp.
CGCCAATTTCGGCCAGGAGCCCGGTGCCGGTCAAACGCAGACGGCGGACGGTTATTTGTTCCTCATTGAGAACAGCTTGATCTCGTCCAAGCCGCTGACGCTGGTGCCCTACATGAATGTTTGGGCGGGTTTTGACCGCCCGCAATCGCTGGCCCGCGCGGCCGGAGCTGGCGGCGTATTGTTAAACACGGGTATTAACTTTGAAACCGACGGTATTACCGGTTTTCCCACTATGGATGATACCGGCCATAACACTTACGGCGGCGCCCTGGGTATCGAGTATCTCTTCGATCTCACCCAGCAAGTGGTGTTTGAATTTGCCGCTCTTGATGCGTTCGACCAGCCAGGTACGGCTGCCGACAAAGCCCCTGAATACGGCCTCGGCGCCCGCTACCAGCGCAACCTGAGCAACGCATGGATCTTCCGCACGGATCTGATCAACGTGTTCCGCGATAATAATCCCGACGTCACCGGCGTGCGCTTCGAGGTGCGCCGCAAGTTTTAACCGAACCGCTGCCTGAGTCGTATTTGTTAATCATGTCCCACTATATTCTCCTTTCACTCGGCCTCATTCTTGTCGCGCTGGTCGTGGCAACATTGGGATCCCTGCTGGTGGCCCAGTTGCGTGCGCTCAGCGCGCAAAAACAGGCGCAGGCGATTTCATTGCAAAAACTATCGACTGAACTGCTCATTGCGCAAAAGGCGCTCAAAAAGGCTGAAACCGGCGGCAGTGTTTGGAGCGGTATACGCAAGTTTAGTGTGATCAAGAAGGTGCCGGAGACCAGTGACGCCACGTCGTTTTATTTGGCTCCGCACGACAAAAAACCGCTGCCGCCCTTTAAGCCCGGCCAGTACCTCACCTTTGAACTCGATATCCCGAATCAGAAAAAGAAAACCATTCGCTGCTACAGTTTAAGCGATGCGATTCTGCCTGATTATTATCGGGTGACTATCAAGCGCTGCCCGCCCTCGAAGCCCGAGCATGCAGCCGGTCTGGCGTCCAACTTCTTCCATGATTCGATTCATGAAGGGGCGATTCTCGATGTGAAGGCGCCCGGCGGCCATTTCTTCCTCGATACCAACAAGCAGTCTCCGGTGGTTTTAATTTCCGGCGGCGTGGGTATCACGCCGTGCTTGAGCATGATGAACGAGATTATACAAAACGGCTCGCGGCGTGAAATCTGGTGGTTTTACGGGGTGCGCCATGGTGCAGAGCACATCATGAAGGAGCACGTGGCGGCGATGGCGGCCAAGTATAGTAATATCAGCCTGCACGTCTGTTATTCCAATCCCACCGAGGACGATAAACTGGGGGCGGACTACCAACATCACGGCCGCGTTGGGGTGGACCTGTTTAAAAAGGTTCTGCCCTCGAATAATTTTGATTACTACATGTGCGGGCCTGGCCCGATGATGGAATCCGTGGTTAAGGGTCTGGCCGAGTGGGGCGTGCCCGACGACAAGGTGCACTATGAGGCCTTCGGCCCGGCCAGCGTCAAAAAAGCCGCCCCTGTGGCGGCCGTGGCGGCCGACCCCAGCGCCAAACCGGTGATGGTGACCTTTGCCAAGTCTGGTAAAAGCGTAGCGTGGAATCCGGAAGCGGGTAATTTGCTGGCGTTTGCTGAATCGCAAGGGGTTGCGATCGCCTCGGGCTGTTGCGCCGGCCAGTGCGGCACCTGTGTAACGGCGATTCGCAGTGGCGAGGTGACTTACGCCCAAGCGCCCGGGAGCAAGCCCGAGCCCGGTTCCTGCCTGGCCTGCGTCGCCGCGCCCAAGGGCGATTTGGTTTTGGACGCCTAAGCTTTGGCGATAAGTGCAAAAAGAAAAACCGCCCGGAAGCGTGAGCTCCCGGGCGGCGTTGTTTACTGGTTTTAACTGTAATCCCGTTAGAATTACAGGGGCGAAGTCGTCCCGCGGCTGAGCAACCCGTTAAGGCGTGCAGCCTGGGCCGACGTTGCGGCTTCATATTGTTTCCGCACAGCAATCGTGGCCGGCTGGTTGGCATTTACTTTGGACTTTTTGAAGAATCCAGAAGGTGCAAACCCACCGATGACGCTGAGCGATAACTTATCTTTGATCGTATTCATGGTCAGATGGAGGCTCCAAACGGTAACCGTTGGTTCCTCCCGACTGACCACGCACATTTAAAAAGAACGGCCCACAACCCAGCAAGTGCCGGGCTAGGTGTCAATTCTTGGTTTACTGGCTTACTTACTGAACTTCTTAAGTCCCTTGTTGATCAGGGCCAAGTCGCAGCGCTCGACATCATGCAGCGGGCCTAGCCACTCCAGCCATTCGCGGCCCAACTCGGTTGAGGGTTCATGGATGCAGGCGAGCATATCTTGATAGGCCTCCACGCCACCGCAGTCCTCGGGGGGGCCAGCACGGTCGCCCGCCAGGCAGCGGGGGTAAATTTCGCCTTTCACCAGCGGCAGCACCGCTTCCACGCGAATATCCACCCGCCAGCCCTCGCCAAAATGGTAGTCGTACGACATCGCGCCGCGTTTGGCCAACTCCGCATCAAGCAAGGTGACATCACGATCGTCCTCGATGCTAATGCCGACGGCCTTCGCTGGGTTGCCCAGGCGGACGTCTCCCAAGGTGAAAGTGTGGGTCTGGTAATCGAACCAATCGAAGGCCACTTGGATGGAGTCGTGTAAGCGTGCCAGCCACATTGCCTCGCGCACCACCAACCGGCGCCAGATTCGCGGCGAGCAGCCCGCCACCGTTAGCCCGAGAACGAGCGTCTGTGCCGGTGGTTTTTTGGTCCGGGTGCCTCGGCCCTCGTGCAAGGAAATCATGCCCTCACCACAAACGCTCGCGCACCCCCAGGCGACAAAAAAGCCCGCCCGATCCCGGTGCGGGCCCCGCGGTTTTCCCTCGATTCATCGCGGAGATGCAGCGGGGGAGGGGCTTTCGTTGCGCGCCGGTATTTTACGGGGCGCAACGAGGGCGCGACAGGAGCGCGGAGGCAGTTGACCTTTGGACGCACAAAAGCCGCCTCGGGAGAGACGGCTTTTGTGACCTGACACTGCAAAACCTAAAACCACAAAACTGACTACACTAACATAGACGCAGCCCATTCCTAAACGCTCAAAAAAAATCAAAGAAAATTTAACGCAGTATTTCAGGTGTTAAAAAACAATAAGCGAATGAGTTATATGGTTGATTGGTATCACCGCGGAAAAAAGGGGTAATCACGCCTCCAGCTGCGTCCACGGGGCACACCGCTTGCCGTTGTTGGCCAACGCACGTCTCTCGAAGCCCACTCGTAATCCGCATTGTAACGTCGGCCTTGCCGGTGCCACTTCCGGGTCGCCCAACCGCCTGCTTCCGCCGTCTGCTTCGGTGTTGCTGGCGAATGATTAAATTAACGAGAATCGCAGACGACGCCAACCTGCCCCATGAACATCCTCATTACTGCCGGCGCAACCCGCGAACCCATCGACGTGGTACGCTTTTTGTCCAACGTCAGCACCGGCCGCACCGGAGCACGGTTAGCCGACGCCCTTGCCGCCCAGGGCCACCGCGTGACCTTACTCCACGGTGAAGCCGCCGTACGCCCAGCCTGCGTGAGCGACACGGAAACCTTCACCTCCACCGCCGACTTGCAAGCTGCCCTGCGCCGCCGCCTGGCCACGGGGTCCTACGACGCGGTCATCCACTGCGCGGCCGTTTCCGACTACAAGCCCGACACCAGCCACGCGGGCAAAATGTCCTCTTACGCCGCCGAACTGACAATTCGTTTGGTACCCACGCCCAAACTTCTACCGGAGTTGAAAAACTACGGCGCCCCGCACCCGCTTAAAGTCATCGGATTCAAGCTCACCGCCGGTGCCGATGCGCCCTCCCGTGCCGCCGCCGTGGCCAAACTGCTCGCCGCTGGAACCGTCGACGCGGTGATTCACAACGACATGGATGACTTGGCCACTGGCGAAGCCCGGCCCTTCCACGCCTGGCTGGCTGGGCAGCCTTGCCCAGAATCACTCGCCGGAATTGATGGGCTCATCCTATGGCTGACAAATTTTTGCGCACCCAACGCCGGCGCAGGCGTCAATGATGTCCCTTCGCTGAGCAGTCGTCCGTTTCCGAGGGGGTGATTTGTTGTAACAGGAATAAGTTGCGTGATTTTAGCCCTAAATAAAAACGGCCAAAAAGCGGGCGAGTTCTCAGCGGAGGTCATTTTTCGGCCGCATGGAATCACGCTAATTTTATGACGTAAATCTCTGTCCTTCTAGTTGGATAGAGCTGATTGCGGCTAGTATAGGCAAAACGGACAGCGGCTCAGGGACGCCACATGGCGCGTAACTGACAGTGGTGCCCGGGACAGGAGTCGAACCTGCACATCTTACGATAAAGGCTTCTAAGACCTTCGTGTCTGCCATTCCACCACCCGGGCGTTTCTGCGAGAGCCGCCACACTGCCGCGCCCGTCTTGCCCGTGGCAAGACCGAAGGCGTTTGACCCGCCAGTTGCGGGCGAATCCCAGTTTCTGGACAGCAAGACCTGTGGCCCTGAGCGTGAGCTCAGGGATTATGCGGTATTTGCGCATCCAGACCCTGAGCTCACGCTCAGGGCCACGCACCGTTTCGCTGACACGAACCTTCACTAGGACCCGTTTTTTCCAGCGAAAAGCAGCCACTATTCAAAAACTGGGATGCGACCCGCCAGTTGCGGTCCGCGAAGCACTTTGCCCGCCCGCCCCAACTCCGGCGGCACACCGCGCGCCTCGGCTCAGCCTACACCGCCGTCACGCCCATGTGGTCGCCCATGCGCGCGTAGGTTTCGATCTGTTGGGCGCTCTGCGTCACCAAATCGTCGTCCAGGCGAATGCGCCCTTTCGCAAACACCGTGATCACGCAGGAGCCGCCGAAGGTGAAAAAGCCCTTCTCCTCGCCCTTGGCCACCGGCTGGCCCGCCGCGAACACGTTCTTGATCGTGCCCACGCAGGTCGCTCCGACCTCGAACATCGCCACCCGGCCAAAGCGCGAATCGTCGATAATCGTCAGCGCGCGTTTGTTCTGCACGAGGTAGCCGACATTTTTGCGCAAGGCGATGGGGCTCACCGAAAACAGCGCACCGTTGAGGATGCGCGGCACCGTCGGTTTACCCGCCACCGGGAAATGAAACCGGTGATAATCCACCGGGCACAACCGCGAGATCACCATCGAGCCTCCGGCAAACTCCGCAGCCAGTGCGGCGTCGTTAAACAACTCGGCGAAGGTGAACTTCATGCCCTTCACATAAAACCCCTGCGCGGCATCCACGTCGGGAAACCCCAGGTGGCGGCCGTCGGCGGCGAACACCGCGACGTCGTTGCCCTCGGCGATGGGGCGCGCGGCCGACTTGAGACGGCGATAGAAAAACTCGTTGAACGTCTTAAACGACAGCGGCGACTTGGCGAATTCGTCGACGTTAAGATCGTAGTTAACGATGAACGGCAGCACGCGCTGGGCGCTGATCGGGCGGTCCATGCGCCAGCCGTACCAGTGCGAAAACACCGCGCGTTTGATCAGGGCCCAGGTCGAAAAGCGCCCCAGCGCGGTCTCGTAGGTCCAACGCAACCACGGCTCGCCGTACACCAGCTCGGTCTCGGTGGCCTGCGTATAACGGTTATAAAAACGGATCGGATCAGCGCTCATGTTGGAGGGAAAGCGACCAGCTTCACCGCGGGCGCGTGGGGCGCAAAGCAGAAAAACGGGCGCCTCGGCGTCGCGCGCATCCTTGAGCGTGAGCTCAAGGTGTTTTCCAAAAGGTAACGGCTCCCCCCAGAAACCGGTTTAATTGAGCGTCCATCTTGAACGCGAATTGGAGCTCACTGCCAGTTCAGCACGAAGCGGGTGAAGTAGGTGGTATCGAGCTTCTTCACGTTCGCGCCTGGCAGGCTGGTGTAATCATTGGAAACCCCCAGGCGCAG
>JBILJE010000203.1:0-5910 GCA_044377395.1 Rariglobus sp.
GTCGCCCAACAGGCGCTGCAACTGCGTCGGCACCAGCGACAGAAACCAATCGCCCGTCCCCGGCGGCAGCGCTGGATACTCGCCCGCCTCCACCGCTTTCCAGCTCCACGGCAGATAAGTTCCGCCAGTCATCACGGTGCGCATCCACGCCATCAGACCGCTCACGTGGTGCAGCGGAAGCAACCCAACGGCGTTCACTTGGCTTACCCCAAAATGAGTGCAAAACCCACGCACCGCCGCCGCCAGTGTAGCCGAGTCGTGACGAGCGAGACGCAGTTTCCCCGATGAACCGCCCGTAGGAATGCATAACCAGCCGCGGTCCAACTGCGCCTGTTGGCCACCCGCCGCCTGCAACTCCGCCTCCGTCGACTCAGGCAACGGCGTCTGCGCAATGATCGCCTGAAACTGCGCGCGTTCGACTTCGCCCCAATTCGGGTCCGCCAAAAACACCGGTCCTCCTCCGGACACCGCCTCGGTAAAACGTGCGATAAATCGGGCCGGTTCGCGCTCCGTAACCACCACGCCCATCGCCGCCGAGCCCGAGGCAAACGGCGGCGGGATCGCCCCGAGCAAGCGGATCAGTTCAACGCGGTCCATACGGCCTCCGGGTCGAGTCGCGCCACATCTTCGGCGCGGAAAAATGGCGCGGCAAACGGGCCGTTAAACGCGTTATCCGCAAACAGCGGCCAGACCCCGCAACCGAGTGCGCGCGGCTTTTCCACGGACCACGCGAACGCGCGCCGCATGATGGCTTGCGCGCCCACCGCCGTCTCCAAGGCCGTGGAAAACACCACGTCGGCGCGCGCCGCAGCCAACCGGGCAAGGACGGATTCCGCATCACCTAGCAGCGCGGGTTTGATCACCCACACGCCGCGCCAATCGGCCGCCAACCAGCGCTCAATGTCGTTTGCCCTCACAAGCGATTCATCCAGTGCAATAGGAGTCGGGTAATCCGCCGCCAACCCGCGCAGCACGTCCTCCATGCGTCGAACCTCTGTAACTCCATATTTAGCCGGAGCGAAACACGGTTGCTCAATAAATTCGATGGGGCAGTCGGCGGCACGGTTTAACCAGCGAGCGGCGACCCGCGCGTCCCACGCGCCGTTGGCGTCGAGGCGGAGTTTCGCGCCATCGGGCAAGGCGGCGATCACATCGTCGAGCAGAGCGAGTTCATCGGCGGGATCAGCGACGCCGACCTTCCACTTAAACGTGCGAAAACCGAGTTCCGCTTTGGGTGAAATTGACGCCAGCACCGCTCGCCCGGCTGGCAGCAACGCCGCGACCGGTAAATACGGGGCTATGGGGGGAGGTGAAACCGCTTCACCACCAGCGCGCTTCACCGCCGCGGATTGAACGGGAACTTCACTCACCCGAGCCAACGCCTCCGCCAGCGCGAAGCGCAGGCAGCCCAACCGCGCCGGCACCGCGTCGAGTTGCTCCGGCGTCACCCATTCGCCGAGCCCCGCGAGTGCAGCGGAAATCTCGTCGAGCGACTCGGTGCCAAACCACGGAATCGGTGCTGCCTCGCCCAGTCCCGTGTCGCCCGATTCATTAGTGACTCGCACGATGATGCCTTCACGTACCGACCAGAAACCATGTGCCGTGCGCATCGGCGTACGAAACGGGAGGGCATAGGGGCGAAAAGAGAGGCGCAGGCGCATGGCGTGAGTTAATGGAACACAGCTGAATTTTTGTGATTAAGGGATGCCGCCCGACAAAGAAAAGCCTCCAGCGGCGTTTTATTCCCCAGCGGCTACTTCGCCATGCAGCCGCGTGCTGATGCCTAATTTCGCCGTCACTTCTCATATCTACCAAAAAAACTTTGCGCTTTGGCGGGCTGGGCCTACTCCCTTCTCGGCAACTTATGACAATGGTTGCCACGTCCCTAGCTAACGCGTTCGACGCAGAATTTTATCAGCCCGCCGACATCTTCTTTCGGGCCAATCTTCCGGTCGCACTCACCTTCGACGACGTCTCACTGGCAACGCTTTACTCGGAGATTCTGCCAAAGGATGCCGACACGTCGACCGCCCTGTCCGACGCCCTCCGCCTCTCCATTCCGGTTATCTCCTCCGACATGGACACCGTCACCGAGGCGCGCATGGCCATCTCCATGGCGCTTAACGGCGGCCTTGGCTTGATTCATTACAACATGCCCGCTCGCGACCAGGTGAAGGAAGTCGCCCGCGTTAAACGCCACATTCACGGGCTCATTCAAGACCCGATTACCGTCTCCCCGCACCAGTTGGTCGGCGACGTCCTTGCCCTCGTCGATAACCGCAAATTCGATTTCCGCACGTTCCCTGTCGTCGATGAGTCCGGTAAACTCGTCGGCCTGCTCTCCGGCAGCACCGTGCGCGACCGCTACAAAACCAAGACGGTGGCCGAGGCGATGACCCCCCGCCGCGACATTCTCACCATCCACGAAAAAGCCCTCCAACCCGACCCGATCAAGGCTGCCGACGCATTTTTCAGCGAGCACATGGGCATCCACAAGATGCTCGTGGTGGATGACCACGATCGCCTGCGGGGCCTCGTCACGTTCTCGGACATCGACCGCATCCTCTCAGAATCAAAGTCGCGCCGGAAGCCGTCCCGCGATAATGATTTCCGCCTCGTAGTCGGTGCCGCAATCGCCCCGGTGCGCCTGCCGGATGGCTCGCTTGACCGCGACAAAATCATCACCCACGTCGGCCAATTGGTGGACGAGCACATCGACGCGGTGGCCGTTTCTACTGCCCACGGTCACACCGCCGGAGTAGGCGACATCGTTAAACTGGTGCGCGAAGCCTTCCCTCACCTGACGATCATCGCGGGCAACGTGACCAGCGCCTCCGGCGTTGATTATCTCGCTTCATGCGGTGCCAGCGCGATTAAAGTCGGCCAAGGCCCTGGTTCAATCTGCACCACCCGCGTCGTCGCCGGCGTAGGCATCCCGCAGCTCACCGCACTCTACGTGGCCGCCCAAGGCGCCAAAGCCCGTGGCGTTAAAATTATCGCCGACGGCGGCATCACGAAGTCGGGCGATATCGTCAAAGCCCTAACTATCGCCGATGCAGTGATCTTGGGCGGCCTACTGGCAGGTTGCCGCGAGGCACCGGGCGAGATCATGGAGATTAACGGCAAGCTCTTTAAACAGTACCGCGGCATGGGCTCGATCAGCGCGATGAAGGCAGGCAGTGCGGCGCGTTACGGACACGACAAAACCGATACCTCGCGCAAACTCACCGCCGAGGGAATCGAGGCGCTCAAGGAGGTCTCCGGCTCAGCAGACGAGGTGCTCGCCACCTTGGTCGGCGGCGTGCAAAGCGGCATGGGTTATCTTGGTGCCAAGGATCTCGCTACCCTGCGCGCCAAGGCCCGTTACATCCGTGTGTCACCGGCCGGTCAAAAAGAGGCCGCCCCACACGACGTCGTGGAGATCAAGACTCAAACTAAAGGCTAACACGGTAAAGTGAGACGGGGCGCTCGGCCGCTCCGTCATCACAGCCGTTTTTACCGAACCGGAAGCGAGCTGAACCCCGCAAAGAAACTCGCATACAGCGGGTGGTCGCGCAACGAGGTCTCGATTCCCTGACCGGCCCCTTTGTCGAAATCATCCTCGATGATTTCGGTGAACAAAACGGCGAGCTCCGTGCCGCCCTCGGCGGTAGCGACAAGGCGGACCTTGATCGTCTGCTGGCGACTCCCGCGGAGCCGATCATCGCTGGTCAACTGGCTCACCCCCTCAAGCACGCCTTGAGCGGACCCGGCCCGGGTAATCCGGAACCCCAGGCGCTCGGCGTTTGAGCGAGCCACGTCGAATACTGACCGCATGTCGGCGGCATAAACCCGCCTCACATAGGTTGGACCGGTGAACTTCTCCTTCACGCTGGCGGCCACTTCATGGCGCGTGGATTCGCAGCCGACGAGGGCCAGACAAACAGCGGCAAGTAAGAAACGGACGGTCGATTTCATTGAAATAAAAAGGCCGACTTTAGGCAGGCTGCTGCTGCGAAATGCAATGCAAGGTGCCCAAGCCCCAGATCAAATCGTAGCAGTCGATTGGGATGATCTCCCTGCCAGGGAAACAGGACGCGATGATGGAGTTGGCCTCGGCGTCACGTTTCTTTTGGCGGAAGTTCGGCACGAGCACCGCGCCATTAATGATGAGAAAATTCGCGTAGCTGGCCGGCACCGGCTGGCCTTGGAAGGCGAACGGCTTGGGCATGGGCAGCTCAACAATATCGAATTTTTTGCCCGTGGGTGTCCGGAAGGCTTTCAACCGCTCCAGGTTTTCGGCGAGGATTTTGTGATTGGCGTCGCGCTTGTTCGACTCGACCACGGTGATGAACCCGTCAGTTTTGTAGAAGCGCGTGATGTCGTCGATGTGGCCGTCGGTGTCGTCACCGATGATGCCGTCGCCGACCCAGAGCACCTGAGTCACCCCGAGGTAATCCTTCAGGTTTTGCTCGATCTGCTCGCGGGAGAGGTGAGGATTACGGTTTTTATTCAGCAGGCATTGCTCGCTGGTGAGGAGCAGGCCCTCGCCATTGACGTCAAGGGAACCGCCCTCGAGGACCATGTCGTTTTCAAAACGGCGCAGCTTGAGCTTTTTGGCAACGAGCGGCGGGATGGTGTTATCGAGATCGTAGGGCGGGTATTTGCCACCCCACGCGGTATGCACCCAGTCGGTCACTGCGACCTCGCCCGTCTGCGGGTTTTTAACGAAGATAGGCCCGTGATCGCGGCACCATGCGTCGTTGGTCGGGTGATCGTAGAAGGTGACCTTGGTCAGATCGGCCCCAGCCTTGGTAATCAGCGACCAGGCGCGTTTCTGCAAAGGCGCGGCGATGTTGATCCGCACCTGCTCGAAGCGGCTTATCTGGGCGACGATCCCAGCAAACACATAGGGGATGGGACGGAACTGGCCGGGCCAGGACGCACGCTTGTGCGGCCACGATAGCCATATTGCCGTTTGCGGTGCCCACTCGGCGGGCATGCGAAAACCGAGCTCGGCGGGCGTTTGTTTCGTTAATTTGGCCACAATGAAATAGGTCTGGAGGCTGGAGTCCGTAAGGCGCGAAATTACCCTAGGTGGAGGCGGTTTAAATCACGACCACCAAGGGCTCCTAGCAGTTAGAATCAATCGATAAACCGTTTGGTCAGGTCGCCGTAGGCGTCGATGCGCCGGTCGCGCAAAAACGGCCAGTGGGTGCGCGTCACGTCGACTTTGCCCAGCTCCACGGGAACGAGGAGAATTTCCTCCTTGTCGACGCTGGCCTTGGCGAGGATCTGCCCGCTGGTGCCGGCCACGAAACTCTGGCCCCAGAACTCCAGCCCGTCGCCGCCGATGGGCTGCTCCAGGCCGATGCGATTGATCGCCGCAACGTAGCAGCCATTAGCCACCGCGTGCGAACGCTGAATGAGCTCCCAAGCCCCATGCTGATTGACACCGTATTCGGATTTCTCGGACGGATGCCAGCCGATGGCGGTCGGATAAAACAGGATTTCCGCGCCCTGCATCGCCGTGAGGCGGGCGCCCTCGGGGTACCACTGATCCCAGCAGATGAGCACGCCGATCTTGCCGAACTTGGTATCCCAAGCCTTGAAACCGGTGTCGCCGGGCGTGAAGTAAAACTTCTCGTAGAACAGCGGGTCGTCCGGGATGTGCATCTTGCGATAAATCCCCAGCAACGAACCGTCGGCATCAATGATGACGGCGGTGTTATGATAGAGACCGCTGGCGCGCTTTTCGAACAGCGAAGCCACGATCACGACCCCGTGTTTCTTGGCGATTTTTTGAAACGCCTCGGTACTCGGGCCGGGAATCGACTCGGCCAACTCAAAGTACTTATGGTCCTCGGCCTGACAGAAATACTGCGAGCGGAAGAGCTCCTGCGTACAGATGATCTGGGCGCCCTGTTTGGC
>JBILJE010000017.1:0-20512 GCA_044377395.1 Rariglobus sp.
CCGCTTCCTGTGGCTGTGGCTGGTGCCGCTCGATCTGGTGCCCGACGAAGCCTATTACTGGGACTGGGGACGGCAGCCGGATTGGTGCTATTATAGTAAGCCGCCGATGATCGCGTGGCTCAACACCGTGACCCAGGCCCTCGGCTTCACCACAGCGCCCCTGATGCGCACCCCGGCGGTGGTGCTCGGCACGATCGGCCTGTTGGCAACTTGGCTGCTGGCCCGTCGCCTTTGGGGTGAGCGGGCGGGGTTTGTCGCGGCGGTGCTCGGGGCCACCGCCCCCGGCTCGCTCGCGCTCAATTCACTGCTGACGATCGATGCCCCGCTGCTCGCTTGTTGGAGCGTGGCGCTTTACGCGCTTTGGCGGGCGCTCGAACCGGCGGGCGCAACCGAGTCCGGCGCGCCCGCCACGCGCACGGGGTGGTGGGCGCTTTACGCGCTGGCCGGCCTGCTCGGCGTATTCAGCAAACAGATGATGCTGGTTTTACCTCTGCTCGCGTTGATGTTTGTCTTCACCTCGCCGGCACCGGGCGACCGCGCGTGGCGGGGCCGGCTCGCGGTTTATCTCTGGCTGGCGGTGCCGCTGCTGGCGCTGGTGCCGATGCTGTGGTGGAACATCCACAATGACTGGATCACTGTGCAACACACCGCCCATCACTTTGAGGCCGACCCTTGGCGCTTGGGCAAAGGGCTCAACTTCTGCGTCGAGTTTATCGGCAGCCAGCTCGGCGTAATCGGGCCGGTGGCGGCAGTCCTACTGGTAATTGCGGCCTGCGGGTGGCGCGAGGTGCGTGCGGACCGCCGCCAGTGGTTTACCTGGACGATGACGGTGCCGGCGCTGGCCCTGATCCTCGCGATGAGCCTGCGCCAGCGCATCAACCCGAACTGGCCGGCGGTGTTCCACCTTGGTGGCGTGCTGCTCACAGTCGGGTGGTTGGTCAACTCCACGGCTTCACCGCGTCGGCGCACCGCGTGGCGTGCGGCCTGGATGAGCGGCGTGGGTATCGTGGCGCTGGGCTACGCGCTGGTGTTGGCCATTGGTCCGCTTGGCCTGACCGGCCACAAACTCGACTTCACCCGCCGCCTGCGCGGCTGGGAACAGTTCGGCACCGACGTGGGCGCGCTCAAAGCCAAGCTCGAAGCCGATGGCGGCGCGCCCGTGATTGTGGTGACCTACGGCGGTCGCCAGCTGGCCAGCGAACTCGCATTTTATTTACCCGGTCAACCGATGGTGTGGCGCTGGACTCCTCCCGGACTGGTCGATTCGCAATACGCCCTGTGGAAAGGCCCACTGCCCGAGTGGCGTGGCGCCCGCGTCCTGTTGGTCACCTCTGACAACGAGTTGCCGCCCGCCCTCACCGACGGCCTCGGCCGGCTGACCCCGCTCAGCGAGATCCACTCCACACGCACCACCGCGCTGCCGCCACACCTGCGCATCTTCGTCGGCGAAAACCTGCAGGCCTGGGACCACGGCAAGCCGTTGCAAAACTCCCGTTAATCGCCGCCAGCCTGCTTCTCCGCAGAATCGTTCTCGTTCTCTTACTCCTACTCGTTCTCCATCCCGAATTTTTCGATCCGAGAACGAGTAAGAGTAGGAGTAGGAGAACGAGAACGATTGAACAGCCCCCAAGCCCCCTTTTTTGTCCGACCCATGAAGCCCCTTGTTCGCAGTATCGCAGTCCTCGCCTTCGCTGTCCTCGCTGGGATTATCTTGGCGCGCACCGGCGGCGACATTGCGGTGGCGAGCCGCTATTTCACCCCCGGCGAAGGCTGGACCCAAGCCGACGATGCAGTGTTCCGATTACTCTATCGTTACGGCCCGTGGCTGGCTGTGACGCTCGCGGTAGGCGGACTCGGCATGGGCCTGCTCTACACGTTTGGGCCAACTCGCGATGCACGGGCGGCACGACGCGCATGGCTCTTCCCGTTGCTCATGCTACTCGGCCCGGGCCTGCTGGTGAACGCGGTGGGCAAAGACAACTGGGGCCGCCCCCGCCCCAAACAAATTCAAGAGTTCGGCGGCCCCGACACCTACATCACTGCCGGCGCCATCGGCCCCATTGCCAAAGACCGCAAATCCTTCCCCTCCGGCCACGCCTCGATGGGCTTTTACCTGCTGGGTGGCTATTTTGTTTGGCGCGGGCGTCGGCCCCTGCTGGCGCGGGCCAGCCTAGCCGCCGGCGTGCTCATGGGAGCAGCCATTGGCTGGGCCCGCATCGTGCAGGGCGGCCACTTTTTGTCCGACGTGATCTGGGCGGGAGCGGCCGTCTTTATTGCCGGCGAACTGCTCGCATGGCTTTTGCTGCGCGAGCGAACCCTTGCCGATCCCGCATCAACCACTCACCGTTCCGCGACCCCACCCCCACCCTCCTCCTCATGAAAGTGCTCATCACCGGCGCGGCCGGCTTCATCGGCTATCACACCGCCCGCCAACTCGCTGCCTCCGGGGAGTGCGAAGTGCTCGGTCTGGATAATCTCAACGACTACTACTCGGTCGCGCTCAAGGATGCCCGCCTGGCCCAGTTGGCCAAATTTCCCGCCTTCCGCTTCATCGCTGCGGACTTCGCCGACGCCGCCCGTTTTCGCGAAATCTACCTGAACTTCGCCCCCGACTACGTGATTCACCTCGGGGCGCAGGCCGGGGTGCGTTACAGCATGGAAAACCCCACGGCCTACGTGCACAGCAACCTGATCGGGTTTTCCTCGGTGCTGGAAGCCGCGCGGGTGCGCCCGCCGCGCCACCTCGTTTACGCCTCGTCGAGCAGCGTCTACGGCGGCGGAGCGGTGACCCCGTTTCACGAAGAGCAGCCCACCGACCGCCCGCTGTCGTTTTACGCCGCGACCAAGAAAAGCAACGAGGTCATGGCTTACAGTTACGCCCACCTTTTCGGGCTGCCGCTGACCGGCCTGCGCTTTTTCACCGTTTACGGGCCGTGGGGACGCCCCGACATGGCGCCGATTTTATTTTCCAAAGCGATCGCCGAGGGCAAGCCCATCAAGCTGTTCAACCACGGGCTCAACCGCCGCGATTTCACCTACGTGGACGACATCGTGGCCGGGGTATTGGCGGCCATGCGCAACCCGCCGCAAGCCACCGCCGAGCTGCCGCCGGCGCGCGTTTACAACCTCGGCCACAATCACCCCGTGGAGGTGGTCGATTTTGTGCGCGAACTGGAGCGCCTGCTCGGGCGCAAAGCGCAAATCGAGTTGGTCGGCCCGCAGCCTGGCGACATGGTGGAAACCTGCGCCGACCTCACGCGGGTTAACGCCGCGATCGGTTACGCGCCGCGCACCCCGCTGAGCGAAGGCCTGGGCAAGTTCGTGGAATGGTTCAAAGGCTACTACGCCTGAGGCCTTCCGCAGTAATCGTTCTCGTTCTCATACTCCTACTCGTTCTCTCGTACTCTGCCTTTTCGCTTTCCGTGGGAGGGCCCACCTCCGTGTGGGCTGGCTCGATCCCAGGACGACACGGAGGTCGTCCCTCCGAACGGGCGCTTGCTCGCCCGATTGCCGCGGCCCCGAACACCCCCGGTGCGCACATTTAGTCTTCCCAACTGAGCGCACTTGGTTTCGCTCACCACTCATTCTCTACCCCCTATGAATAAAGAAGTCCCCTGGTTGGCGCTCTTCTGCGTGCACGAAAACCTCCTCGACGCTCAACTGGCCGCCCAGTTGGTCGCCTCGACGCCCCCCGGCTCCGACGGCCAGGCGTTCGCCCAGGCCGCTCTGGCCAAAGGCCATATCACCGATCGTGCGACCCTCACCGGCCTCGTCGCCAAGGCCAAGATCGTCGCCTCCTCAGGGGCCGACGCCCCTCCGCTTCCGGTTCCCGCCCCGAGCGGTCCCGCTCCAGTCACCGCCAAATTGGGCAACATGGATTTCAGCCGCGTCGACACGCTCTCCGAGCTCGAACTCAAGGCGTTCATGAACGAGTTGCTCAAGACCGCGCAGGCCGTCGGCGCCAGCGACCTGCATCTCTCCGCCGGCACCGCGCCCTACATCCGCAGCATGCGCGCGCTCCAATATCTCGATACCACGCCGCTTTCCGCCGAACAGGCCCGTAAACTCAACACCTGCCTGCTGTCCGCCGCTCACCAGCAGGTTTTTGCCTCCCGCAACGACTTCGACTACGCCTTCGCCATGGACGGCGGGCGCCGCATCCGCGTAAACGTCATGCAGCACAAACAGGGCACCAAGGGCACCTACCGCATCGTCCCCGAGCGCCTCCGCAGTCTGACCGAGCTCGGCTTCCCCAACCCCGCCGTCATCCAAAAGCTCCTCAGTTACCACAACGGCCTAATCCTGGTGACCGGTCCCGTCGGCTCCGGCAAGACCACCACGCTCAATTCCCTAATCAACGAGATCAATAAAACCCGCGACGACCACATCATCACCGTCGAGGACCCGATCGAGTTCCTGCACACCAGCCAAGGCTGCAATATCACGCAACGCCAAGTCGGCCAACATACCGCGACCTTCGGCAGCGCCTTACGCAGCGCCTTGCGCGAAGACCCCGACATCATCGTCATCGGCGAATTGCGCGACTTGGCCACCATCGAAATGGCCATCTCCGCCTCCGAAACCGGCCACTTGGTGATCGGCACCATGCACACCAGCGATGCCACCACCACGCTCAACCGCCTGCTCGACGCCTTCCCGCCCAGCCAGCAGCCCCAGATCCGCGCGATGGTAGCCCAGAGCTTGCGCGGTGTCATCTGCCAGCGCCTGCTGCCCGGTCGCGCCAGCGGCCTGGTCCTCGCCTGCGAGATCTTAATTAACAACACCGCCGTCTCCGCCATGGTGCGCGACGCCAAGACCCAGGGCATCCCCAGCGTCATCGAGACCAATCGCCGCGAAGGCATGATCGCCATGGACAACGCCGTACTCGCCCTCTGGCAGGAGAAAAAAATCTCCGACCAGACCGCCGCCGATAACATCATCAACCGCCTCGTCCGCCAGCAGATCCCCGGCGCCCGCTAACCCCCAAAAGCCCCCCTACCCATGCACGCGATCGACAAAATGCTCAGCGCCATGCACGCGCTCAAAGGCTCCGACCTCCACCTGATGATCGGCCAGCCGCCCCGCGCCCGCGCCTCCGGCTCGCTCGTCACCCTCGGCGAGTTCCCCGCCATCACCGCCGAACAAATGGAGTCCATCCTGCGCGAAATCTGCCCGCCGGCCCGCTGGAAACATTACCTCGAACACAACGACCTCGATTTCGCCTACGAGGTCCCCGGCCAGTGCCGTTACCGCGTCAATTACCTGCAAAACGCCTGGGGCATGGCCGCCGTGTTGCGCCAGATCCCCACCAAGATCCTCAGTTTCGACGAGCTGGCGCTGCCCGCCTCGCTCAAAAAAATGTGCGCCCTGCGCGAGGGCCTGGTGCTCGTCACCGGCCCGACCGGTAGCGGTAAATCCACTACCTTGGCCGCGCTCATCGACCACATCAACAGCACCTCCCGGCGCAACATCATCACCGTCGAGGACCCCATCGAGTTCGTCCACCCGAACAAGGAGTCCATCGTCATCCACCGCGAGGTCGGCGACCACACCGAGAGTTTTGCCGACGCCCTCAAAGGCGCCATGCGCGCCGACCCCGACGTCATCCTCGTCGGCGAGCTGCGCCAGACTGAGGTCATGCGCCTGGCCCTGGGCTGCGCCTCGATGGGCATGCTGGTGTTCGCGACCCTGCACACCAACAACGCGCCCAAGACGATCGACCGCATCATCGACGCGTTCCCGGCCGACGAGCAGAACCAGATCCGCGTGCTGCTGGCGGGGTGTTTGCGCGGCATTGTCTCGCAGTTGTTGTGCAAAAAGATCACCGGCGGCCGCGTCGCCGCGCACGAAATCCTGCTGCCCCACGACGCGCTCGGCGGCACCATTCGCAGCGGCAACATCGCGGCGATTCGCAACATCATCGAAGGCGCACGCGCCGAAGGCATGGTCTCGATGGACAACACGCTGCGTGAGCTCGTCGAGTCCGGAAAAATCAGTGCCCGCGAAGCCTACATGAAGGCGACCGACAAAACCCTGTTCGATAAACTACTCGCCGCCGAAACCGCCACCTAACGGCTAGGGCACGTAGCCCCGCGGCGCGTTCACCTATCTGCGGCCCCTCACCACGCCGATTTGCACTCGGCCTTTTCAACTTCAGCCCATGAGCGTCGCCGCCAAACAAACCCAACTCATCGAAGACCTCGGCCTGATCGAGGACTCCCAGGAGCGCCTTGCCGCCATTGTTGACCGCGCCCGCCGCCGGCCGGTTTTCCCTGAAACGGCCAAGACCGACGCCCACCGCGTCAATGGCTGCATTTCCGCCGTCTGGGTCGCCGGTGAACTGACCGGCGGCGTGCTCCACTTCCAATTCGAGGCCGACTCGCCGCTGGTCAAAGGCTTGGTCGCGCTTCTGGTGGATCTCTACGACGGCGGCACGCCCGCCGACATCGCCGCGACCGAGCCCACGCTGCTCGACGAGCTTGGCATCAGCCGCGACCTCACACCGACCCGCCGCAACGGACTGGCGGCAGTGCGCACGCACATCGCCACCATCGCCCGCGCCGCGGCTGCAAAAGTAGCGCAGTCAGCCCCGCCTGCTCCGACGTTTTAAAAAGTAGCGCAGACTTCCAGTCTGCTTGAGTGTATCGGGTTTCCGGATCTGAGCAGACTGGAAGTCTGCGCTACTTTAAACCGCCCCCCATGCTCCACGACGCGCACAACCACCTTCAAGACGAAGGGCTGGCCGTGCACCTGGAGCGCATCGCCGCTTCCGCGCGCGAGCTCGGCATTGCCGACATGGTGGTTAATGGGACCTGCGAAGCCGACTGGCCCCTCGTCCACGCTCTCGCCCAACGCTACGCCTTCGTCCGCCCGAGTTACGGCCTGCACCCCTGGGACGCGGGAAACCGCTCTCCCACCTGGCTCGAAACCCTGCGCACCCGACTCGCCGCCGAACCCCGCGCCGCCATCGGCGAAATCGGTATCGACCGCTGGATTCTCGACTCGGCCCGACCCGACGACGCGCGCCTGGCTGGCCTGCGCCGCGCCCCGCTCGCCGAGCAGGCGGAGGTTTTTTTGGTGCAACTGGCCCTGGCCACGGCCGAAAACCGCCCAGTGTCGATTCACTGCCTGCAAGCCTACGGACAGCTCGACGAACTGCTGCACGCGCACCCGGTGCCCGCTCGCGGCTTTTTACTCCACGCCTACGCCGGCCCCGCCGCGCTCATCCCCCGCTTTGCAGCCCTCGGCGCCTATTTTTCCTTCAACGGCTACTTCCTCAAAGACGCCCTCGCCCCGGCGCACCGCAACCCGAACCTAAAGTGTAACCTAATAGGTGACACTTTAGGTTCGGGCTCGCGGCTGGAGGCGTTCAAGAAGGTGCCGATCGACCGATTGCTGGTCGAGACCGATGCCCCGGCCATGCCGCTGCCTGCGGCGTGGCGCACCCATAAACTCCCGCCCGTAGCCGACGGTGCCCCGCTCAATCACCCCGGCAACCTCGACGCCGCCTACACCGCTTTGGCGGCCTTACGCGGGCTTCCGCTGGCCGAACTCACAGCGCACGTCTCCGCCAACTTTTCACGCTTGTTCGGGCCCTAATTCCCCGCCCCGAGCCGTACCCTAAACCTTTCCCCCATGCGCCTCCCGTCCCCTTTATGCCTCAAGACTCCGGTCCTGATGCGACTCCTGTTAACCGGCCTGCTTGCCTACGCGGCCCCTTTAGCCATCGCCAGTGAAGCTCCACCCGCCGCCGCCCTGCGCGCCAGCGAAGGCACCACGGAAACCACGCTGCCGCGACGGGGCAGCGGGCTTCTGCGCTGGAAATGGCTGGTGCGGCTTTATCACGTCTCCTTGTACCTTGCGCCCTCGGCCACCGACGCCGTTTCCGCTGCCCCCAAACGCTTGCGGATGGATTACCTGCATGGCTTCAGCCAAGCCGAAATGGCGCGCGCAACCGATCAGACCATCGGCCGTAACATCGATGCTGCCACACTTTTGACCCTTCAGCCCTCGCTGGCAAAATGGAACGCCCTCTACCCCGCCATCAAATCGGGCGACTACCTCGAATTTGACCATCTCACTGCGGGCACCCTGATTATGCGCCACAACGGGACGGTCCTCGGGACTCTTGTCGATGAGGCCTTCGCCCAAGCCCTCTTTGCCATCTGGATAGGCGCCAACCCCGTTGACCCGGAACTGCGCGAAAAGCTGATTTCCAGCAAAGGGCAGCGCTAATGGTCACCGGCCAATTAAGCTCAACTTTAACACGCGCCCCGCCTCACACCACGGGACGGCGGCGGTAAATCAGGAGTCCGGGCAGGGCCAAACCCACGGCAAGCGCCGAGACGATAAAAAACGCGCGCAAACCGTTTTGTATCACGGTGGCGAGCAGCGCCGGGGTGTAGCCGGTGCGGTCGATTTCGATGACCGCCAGCAACGCCGTGAAGGCATAGACTCCGGGGATCATCGGAATGACTGCGGCAACCGTAAACACCTTGGGGTGGGCGCGCCAGGTCTGCGCCCAGTGGATGCCCACCATGCTCACCACGCCGGCTGCCAGCAGCGTGGCCCATTCGAGAGGCACGCCGCCGAACTTGTGCAGCCCGAGCCGCAATGCATGGCCAAGCGCGCCGGCCATGGCGCAGTATTTAAGCGCCCCCTTTGGCACGTTGAAAATCATCGCGAAGCCCACGGCTGGAATCGCCGCCAGAGCCGCATCCTGCAGGAGCAAACCTGCCGCGTCGGCCACCGCTTGAAGCATGTCTTGAGTTGGAGGATTCATAGCCAGGTCCAGGTGTTCCAAACGGTCATTGCCAGTATGATGCCACCGCAACTTGCCAGCAGCAGCAGCAGTGCAAAGGTGGCGCGAGAGATCCCCGTGTTGATGTAACCTTTCACCATGTCGGAGACGGCGTTGATCAACGGGTATCCAGGCACGAAAAGCAGGACGCACGCCGCCATCGCCAGCTTGGGGTTTCCCACCCAACCGTGTAGCACGCCTTGCGCCGTGATGGACGTGGCCACAAAGGCCGCCGCTGCAAAGTTAACAAAGGGGTTAACATGAAAGTGCGCTAGCATTTGCCTCACCTGCATGGCCACGCCGCTCGCCACAAACGTGAGCCCAAGCGTACCCAGGTCCAACGCATCGCCATGCGCCAACTGCCCGAGCCGCGCGAAGGCCGCGCAGGAAAGGCCCACCATCAGTGAAACCAGCCAGCGGTTGTAGCGCTGCGGCTGGATTTCGGCCAGGCGAGCGGTTGCACCGGCCAAATCGAGCTTCGCCTCCTCGACCAACAGCACCGCGCGGTGGACTTCCGTCACCACATGCATGTTCAGGCCGCGATCGCTATTCCGCCGCACCGTGGTGCAATCGCGCCCCTGGTAAATCGTCGTGATCGTGATGGCGTTGGCCATCATCGCCAACTCCACCGCATCTACGCCCAGCGCCAGTCCGAGGCGGCGGCACACCGATTCGGCCAGAGTGCTCTCCGCACCGTGCTGCAGCAGCATGATGCAGGACAGCGCGCTCAATTGCGTGATTTGCCGCTGTTCGGCTTCCGAAATAATCCGTGGTTCTGCCATAACGTGCGTAAACCCTAGCAGAAAGTCGGCCGCGTATCTGCGCAATCTTTGGCTTAGGTAGCGCTTGGGCAACCCTGCGTAGCCGATCAGCCAAAATCTTGCGATGGAACAATCCTTCGCTTGGCTTTGTCACCTCCCTGTCCATGAAAACCACTCCACTCACTCGTACGGTCGTCTTTGTTTTGGCCAGCTCGGTATTCTCCCTCGGGTATGCCCAAGAAAAACTAGTCGGGCCCAAGCCGGACATTAAATTTGATGGCTCCGCCATCGGCGACGGTTCCGGTCGCCAGTTGGTGAGCTACGCCGACGTGATCGAACCGGTGCAGAAGGCCGTCGTGTCGGTTTATTCCACCAAGATTGTGCGCGAACGCCTGCGCCTCGACCCGTTCTTCCGCCAGTTGTTTGGCGATAACGGCGGCGCACCCGAGCGTGAGCGCAAGGAGGAGGGGCTAGGCTCCGGTGTCATCATCTCGCCCAGCGGCTATATTTTGACCAACAACCACGTCGTCGCCGGTGCCGACGAGCTCAAGGTCTTGCTCGCCGATGGGCGCGAGTTCGTCGCCAAGGTGATTGGCACCGACGAAAAAACCGACGTCGCAGTTATCAAGATCGGCGCGGAAAACCTGCCGGTGGCCACCGTAGCCGACAGCGACAAACTGCGCGTGGGCGACATCGTTTTCGCCGTCGGCAACCCGCTTGGCGTGGGCCAGACCGTGACCATGGGCATAGTCTCGGCCCTCGGCCGCACTGATGTGGGTATTTTGTCGAACGATCACATCGCTGGGTACGAGAATTTCATCCAGACCGACGCCGCCATTAATCAGGGCAACTCAGGTGGGGCGCTGGTCGATGCCAAGGGACGTTTGATCGGGCTCAACAGCGCGATTTTGTCCGGTGGAAACGGGGGCAACATTGGTATCGGGTTCGCCGTGCCGACCAACCTGGCGGTTTCCATTCTTAACAGCCTGGTGGCCACCGGCAAGGTGCAGCGCGGTTACCTAGGCGTGGGTGGTCAAAACCTCGACGCCAAGCTGGCGGAAAGCCTCGGCGTGGAGCGCGACATCAAGGGCGTTTTGATTACCGATGTAGTCAAGGATTCGCCAGCCGCCAAGGCCGGCCTCAAACGCAACGATGTCATCTTGAAGATCGGCACCCGTCCCGTGGAGTCGCAGCTGTCGTTGCGCCTCAATGTTGCGCAGATCATCCCCGGCACCGAGGTCAACGTGAACGTGCTGCGTGACGGCAAGGAAAAGGCCTTTAAGGTCAAGGTGGGCAATTTGGACGAGCGCGCCGAAGCCACCATTGAGCTAATCCCCGGTGTCACGATCAAAACCCTCGATGAGGAACTGCGGACCCAGTTCAAACTCGATCGGCGGGTGGAAACCGGGGTGGTGGTGACGGAGGTGAACGAAAGCTCCCCCTACGCCAATATCCTCGTACCCGGGGTAGTGATCGTGGAGATCAACCGGCGCGCGGTGACCGATGTCCCCAGTGCCTCTGCCGCCTTGCGGCCGGGCCTCAACGCCTTGCTCGTGCAATACCGTGGGGTAATGCGCTACCTGACGCTCAACATGAAGTGAGCTTGGCGGCGGCGGGCGATTGGTGGGCAGAGAAATTCTATTATGCAGTAACATCGTTCGCCTCGGATTAAGCTCTGCAGTAGTGCACGGTGCTTTAGCCCGCAGGGTTGCATCGTATGCTTCTTACGATCGCCGATGCGGGCTGAAGCACTGCACTACTTTCGATCCGACACTTTGAATGTTTCTAACTACCAGCCACTCGCCCAAAGTGCTTCCATGTCCGCGTCCTTCCATTCCTGGATCCTCCTCCTTCTACTTGGCGTATTCGGCGCACCCTTCACTCAAGCGGCCAACGAGAATCCCGCACCGGCCGCACGCCCTCAAATGGAGCTCCCTGTCCTCGGCGAGGAGGTGCCGATCGATCGTATTAAGGTGATTTGCGCGTTCTATGGTTTGCACGAACTATGGCGAAAAATTGAACGCGACCCGCCGATTCGGCCCTTCAAAAGCGATGGTTGCAGCACCTGGTTCAATCAGTGGAAGGGCGTCAGCCTTTACCCCGCCGCCTTTCTGCACGACTTGAAGTATTGGGCTGGTTATCCCAGCGAGGACGTCGAGCGACTGGTCGCTGACGCCGAACTGATGATCGATGTCGCTCGGTTGTTAGATTCAACCAGTATGGCCGAAACGATGTTTCACGGTGTTCGCGTCGGCGGAACCGATGCACTCAACACGCCGTTTTCCTGGGGCTTTGGCCGTAAGCCGCTGAAAACACCCCCACTCGTCACCAAGCAAAGCAGGGCGCATCGCCATGCCCGATGAAAATGAGCCCAAAGCGTTATGGGGTGATCGTAAATCCCAGCGGCGGCACCCAGCGGGGTTAGGCGATACTGAAATCAATCGAGTTAATTTTCACCGCAGCCAACGCGCAACACGACGCCCACGGACCACCCAGGCCGGTCTCGCTGGCAACGATATTGCACATCGTGCGGCGGACCTAGCCGCTGCCCAGGCCAAAGTAACCCAATAGGTTACTTTGGCGTTAGGGACGTTTACGGCAGCATGGTCGCACCCATCAAATAACGGTCGCATTCGCGGGCCGCCGCACGGCCTTCGTTGATCGCCCAGACCACCAAGCTCTGGCCGCGGCGGCAATCGCCGGCGGCGAACACGCCCGGCACACTCGTGGTGTGCACGTTGTGGTCGGCCTTGATGTTGCTGCGGGCATCGGTCTCCAGACCAAGCGCCTTCAGCACCACCTGCTCCGGCCCGAGGAAGCCCATCGCCAACAGCACCAACTGCGCCTGGCGCGTTTTCTCGGTGCCGGCCTGCTCCTGCGGCACGAACTGGCCCTTGTCGTTCTTGCCCCACTTGATTTCAACGGTGACCAACGACTCGACGTGGCCCTTGGCGTCGGCGCTGAACTTTTTAACCGTGGTCAAATAGACGCGGGGATCAGAACCATAACGGGCGGCGGCCTCTTCCTGGCCGTAGTCCATCTTGTAGGTCTTGGGCCACTCCGGCCAGGGGTTGTCGGCCTGACGCTCCAGCGCGGGCTTGGGCAGAATCTCGATCTGGGTGACGCTGCGGCAGCCCTGGCGCAGGGCCGAGCCCACGCAGTCGGTGCCGGTGTCGCCGCCACCGATCACGATCACGTCCTTGTCCTTGGCGCTGATCGGGCTTGTCGAGGGGTCGCCGGCGAGCACCGCCTTGGTGTTGGCGGTGAGGTACTCCATCGCGAAGTGCACGCCAGTGTAGCTGCGGCCTTCGATGGGCAAATCGCGCGGCAGGGTCGCCCCGGTGGCAAACACCAGCGCGTCGAAGGTTTTGCGCAAGTCGGCCACGTCGTGGGTCACGCCGATGTTGGCGTTGCACACGAAGGTAATGCCTTCCTGCTCCATCAACTGGATACGGCGGAGCACGACGTCCTTTTTATCCAACTTCATGTTGGGGATGCCGTACATGAGCAGGCCGCCCGGACGGTCGGCGCGTTCAAACACGGTGACGGTATGGCCGGCGGCGTTGAGCTGCGCGGCGGCGGACAGGCCGGCGGGGCCGGAGCCGATCACCGCGACCTTTTTGCCGGTGCGGCTGCGGGGAGCGGTGGGGACAACCCAGCCCTCGTCCCAGCCCTTTTCGATGATCGAGTACTCGATGTTCTTGATCGTGACGGGCGGGTTGTTGAGGCCGAGCACGCAGGAGCCTTCGCAGGGAGCGGGGCAGACGCGGCCGGTGAACTCGGGGAAGTTGTTGGTCTTGTGCAGGCGCTCGAGCGCCTCTTTCCAAAGCCCGCGGAACACCAAGTCGTTGAACTCGGGGATCAGGTTGTTAATCGGGCAACCGGAGGCCATGCCGCCGATGAGTTTGCCGGTGTGGCAGAAGGGCACGCCGCAATCCATGCAGCGGGCTCCCTGGTTTTTGAGTTTTTTCTCCTCCATGTGGAGGTGGAACTCGTTCCAGTCGCGCACGCGCTCAAGCGGCGGACGGTCGGCGGGGATTTCGCGCAGGTATTCGAGGAAGCCGGTAGGTTTGCCCATGGTGATATGGAGGTCGGTTTTTTAAATTTTAACGCAAAGGCGCGAAGACGCAGAGAACGCGAAGGAATGGACTCGGACTTTGCGTGCTTAGCGTCTTGGCGACTTTGCGTTGAGTGTTTTTTGCTGGATTTAATTACCGCCGACACGCGAGGTGTCGCGGGCATTTTCTTCGAAGGCGGCCATGATGGCTTCGTCGCCGGTGAGGCCTTGGGCTTGCGCGTTGGCGATACACTCCAACATGCGCTTGTAGTCCTTGGGCATGATTTTGACGAACTTGGGCAGCAACGCGTCCCACTTGGCCAACACCTCGGCAGCACGGGTGCTGCCGGTCAGGTCGGCCTGGCGCTGGATAAGCCCGCGCAACTCGGCCTGCTCGGCGGCGGTCTCGACTTTTTCGAGGGCAACCATCGAGAGGTTAACGTTGCCCTTGAGCTGGTCGGCATCGTCGAGCACGTAAGCCACGCCGCCCGACATACCGGCGGCGAAGTTGCGCCCGGTCGGGCCGAGCACCACCACGCGGCCACCGGTCATGTACTCGAGACCGTGGTCGCCCACGCCCTCGACCACCGTGGTGACACCGGAGTTACGCACGCAGAACCGTTCACCGGCGCGGCCGCCGACAAACAGCTCACCGGCGGTCGCACCGTAAAGGGCGACGTTGCCGATGATGATGTTTTCGCTCGGGTTGAAACCCGAGGCGGCCGGGGCGCGCACGATGATCTTGCCGCCAGAAAGGCCCTTGCCGACGTAGTCGTTGGCATCGCCTTCGAGGCGGAAGGTCATGCCCTTGGGCATGAAGGCACCAAAGCTTTGACCGGCCGAACCGGTGAAGCGGATATCGATGGTGTCCTCAGGCAGGCCAGCCGCACCGTATTTACGGGTGACTTCGCTGCCGGTGATGGTGCCGACCACGCGGTGAACGTTCTTCACCGGAACCGTGGCGACCACCTTCTCGCCGCGGGCGATGGCGGGCTCGCAGAGGTCGAGCAGCGAGGTCAGGTCGAGCGACTTGTCCAAGCCATGGTCCTGGGTCTGCTGGCAATAACGACCAACCTCAGGGCCGGTGTCGGGCGAATAGAGCAGGCTGGAGAAGTCCATGCCCTTGGCCTTCCAATGGGTGATGGCCTTGCGCGGTTCGAGGCGGTCGGTGCGGCCGACCATCTCTTCGATGGTGCGGAAACCGAGCTGAGCCATGAGCTCGCGGACTTCCTGGGCGATGAACGTCATGAAGTTAACGACGTACTCGGGCTTGCCGGTGTATTTCTCGCGCAGGCGCGGGTCCTGGGTGGCGACGCCGGTCGGGCAGGTATTCAGATGGCAAACACGCATCATGATACAGCCGGTGGCGACGAGCGGGGCGGTGGCGAAACCGAATTCCTCGGCGCCGAGCAGCGCGGCCATGATGACGTCGCGGCCGGTCTTGAGCTGGCCGTCCGTCTCCACGGCAATGCGGGAGCGCAGGTTGTTAAGAACGAGCGTCTGATGGGTTTCAGCCAAGCCGAGTTCCCACGGCAAACCGGCGTGCCAGATGGAGTTCTGCGGCGAGGCGCCGGTGCCACCATCGTGGCCGGAGATCAAGACCACGTCGGCGTGGGCCTTGGCAACGCCGGCGGCGATTGTGCCGACGCCGACCTCGGCCACCAGTTTTACGCTGATGCGGGCGCGTCGGTTGGCGTTTTTCAGGTCGTGGATCAGCTCGGCCAAATCCTCGATCGAATAGATGTCGTGGTGCGGAGGCGGGGAGATGAGGCCGACGCCGGCGGTGGTGTGGCGGGTCTTGGCGACCCACGGATAGACCTTGGTGCCGGGCAACTGGCCGCCCTCGCCGGGCTTGGCGCCCTGGGCCATCTTGATCTGGATCTCGCGGGCGCTGACCAGGTAGTTGCTGGTTACACCGAAGCGGCCGGAAGCGACCTGCTTGATGGCGGAGTTCTTCGAGTCGCCGTTCGCCATGGGGACGAAACGCGCAGGGTCTTCGCCGCCCTCACCGGTGTTGGATTTACCACCGATGCGGTTCATGGCGATGGCGAGGGTCTCGTGGGCCTCTTGCGAGATCGAGCCGTAGGACATGGCTCCGGTTTTGAAGCGGGCGAGAATCTTCTCAATCGACTCGACCTCCTCGATCGGGATGGCGTCGGAGGGCTTGAAGTCGAGCATGCCGCGCAGGGTGCACAGGGCCTTCGACTGGTCGTTGACGAGGCGGGCGTACTGCTGGAACACGCCGTAGTCGCCGGTGCGCACGGCCTTTTGCAGGGCGTGGATCGACTCGGGGTTGAACAAGTGAAACTCGCCGTCGGCGCGCCACTTGAACTGGCCGCCGGCGGGCAGGGAGTGGTCGATGACGTTGCGCTCGCCGAACGCCTCGCGGTGGCGCATGAGCACCTCTTGGGCGATGATGTCCAGACCGATGCCTCCAACGCGCGACGGGGTCCAAGTGAAGTAGTGGTCGATGACGTCCTGGCGCAGGCCGACGGCCTCGAACACCTGCGCACCGCGGTAGCTCTGGATGGACGAAATACCCATCTTGGAGGCGACTTTAACGACGCCCTTGGCGGTGGCTTTGACCAGGTTCTTACAAGCGGTCTTGTGGTCGACGCCGGGCAACAGACCCTCGTGGATCATGTCGTCGATGGTCTCGAAGGCGAGGTACGGGTTGATGGCGCTCACGCCGTATCCGATAAGCAACGCCATGTGGTGAACCTGGCGGGCTTCGCCAGTTTCCAGCACGAGGCTGACCTGGGTGCGCAGACCTTCGCGGATGAGGTAATGGTGCAGGCCAGCGACGGCGAGCAGCGCCGGGATCGGGGCGTAGTCCTTGGTGACACCGCGGTCGGAGAGGATGAGGACGTTGACCTCGTTATCCTCGATGGCGCGGCGGGCGAGCACACACAGCTCCTCCATGGCTTTGGCCAGGCCCTTCTCACCACGGGAAACGCGGAAGAGAATCGGCAGAACATCGACCTTGAGGCCGGGCAGCTGCATGCGGCGGATTTTCCCGAATTCCTCGTTGGTGAGGACCGGCCAGTCGAGCTCGACGCGACGGCAGGCGGTGGCACCGGGCTGAAGTAGGTTGCCCTCGGAACCGAGGCGGGTCTCGTGGGAGGTGATAATTTCTTCGCGGATACAGTCGATCGGCGGGTTGGTCACCTGGGCGAACAGCTGCTTGAAATAATCGTAGAGCAGGCGCGGCTTGTTGGAGAGGACCGCCAGCGGGGTGTCGTTACCCATCGAGCCGATGCCCTCGACGCCGTCCTTGGCCATGGGGGCAAGGATCGCGCGCTCGTCTTCGTGGGTGTACCCGAAGGCGAGTTGACGCTGGTGGAGCGTGTCGCGGTCGGGAACGGGCAACTCGGGGGCGGCGGGCAGGTCGTCGAGGTGGACGAGGTGCTCGTCGAGCCAGGCGCGGTAGGGGAATTCGGCGGCGAGCTGGCGCTTGATTTCCTCGTCGGGAATGATGCGGCCCTGCTGGGTGTCCACGAGGAACATCTTACCCGGTTGGATACGGCCCTTTTCGACGATGTCGGCATCCGGGATGTCGAGCACGCCGGCCTCGGAAGCGAGGATAACGAGGTCGTCCTTGGTGACGTAGTAGCGGGCGGGGCGCAGGCCGTTGCGGTCGAGGACCGCGCCGATGCTTTGACCATCAGTGAAGGTCATGGCGGCGGGGCCGTCCCACGGTTCCATCAAACAAGCGTGGTACTGGTAGAAGGCGCGGCGGTTGTCCTCCATCGTCTGGTGGTTGGACCACGGCTCGGGGATCATCATCATCACCGCATGCGGCAGGGCGCGGCCGGCGAGGTGGAGCAGCTCCAGCGTGTTGTCGAACATCGCCGAGTCGCTGCCGTTGGGGTTGATGATCGGGAGGATCTTTTTGATGTCGTCGCCGAAGGCGTCGGAGATGCAGTGGGCCTGGCGGGCGTGCATCCAGTTGATGTTACCGCGCAGCGTGTTGATTTCGCCGTTGTGGGCGACGTAGCGGTACGGATGGGCGCGGTCCCAGCTCGGGAAGGTGTTGGTGCTGAAACGCGAGTGAACCAGCGCGATGGCGGTGGCCATGAGCGGGTTTTGCAGATCGGGAAAATACACCGACAGCTGGGTCGTGAGCAGCATGCCTTTGTAGACCAGCGTGCGGGCTGAGAGGCTGGGCACATACCAGGTCTCGGCACCAAGGAAACCCTCGTCGCGCAGCTCGGCTGAGGTGCGCTTGCGGATGACGTAGAGCTTGCGCTCGAAGGCCATGGTGTCGGCGAGGTCCTCGCTGCGGCCGATGAACACCTGGCGGATGAACGGCTCGCTGGACTTGGCGGTCTCGCCGAGGGATGCGTTGTCGGTGGGGACGGTGCGCCAGCCGAGGCAGGTCTGGCCTTCGCTCTGGATAATTTGAGCAAACTTTTCCTCGATCTTGCGGCGGTGGGTTGCGTTGCGCGGCAGGAAAATCAGGCCGGTGCCGTAGAGACCGGCGGCGGGCAGGGTGATGCGGGCCTTTTTGGCGACATCGACGCAGAAAGCGTGCGGGACTTGGAGCAGGATGCCGGCGCCGTCACCGGTGTTGGGCTCGCTGCCGGCGGCACCGCGGTGGTCGAGGTTCTCCAAAACCTGGATACCTTGGCGGAGGATGGCGTGGGTCGCGCGGCCCTTCATGTCCACCACGAAGCCGACGCCGCACGCGTCATGCTCGAACCAGGGGTCGTAAAGACCCTGCTTGGCGGGTCGTCCGGAGACGGACGGCGGAGAGGACTGGGCGGAGGTGAGAGGACGGGAGTTATTCACGGCAGTAATCGAGCCAGTTAAACAGAAGGAAAGGGTGGGTTAAAAACCTGTGCGGCCAGTGCCACCGCCAAAGTCAGTCCGGGGCAATGCAGGCAAACTCAGTAAACGAAAAAAACGGCCTCGTGTTAGGAGACCGTTTTGCGGGAGCGTCGGAACGGTGGCCAGCATGCCTCAGAAGAAGCGGACGGTCTGGGTCGCCATTTTGGCGTGCTCGGCGTCGGTGCACCCGGCGTTGGTCGGGGCGCTCGCGGGAACATCGGTAGGCTTAACCAAGTGATTGGAAAGCATGTAGTTCTCCACCTCTTCACCGGAGATGTCAGCCAGCATCACGCCGTCGATTTCGACGCAGGGAGAGAGGGGCTGACCGGACTTTTGGACCATCTCCGCGTAGTTGGCGCGGTTGTTGATGATGTCGATGTCCTCGAAGGGAAGGCTGTACTTGCGCATGATGGTGCGAACACCGTTGGACCAGCCACAGGAGGGTTTGAGATAGGCTTTGATTTGCATGCGAAGGATAGGTTGAGAGGAAAAACCAGCCGATTGATACGCCCGATTGCGCGACGATCAAGCGAAAGGTTCCCCTTTTCCTGCAATTTTCCGGTGGAGCCAAAAGAGAAAACGCCCCGCATCGCCAGCAAGCGAACGTCGTGAGGTTAAATTCCGGCCAACACCGGCGAGACCCGCCGCGCGTGGTAATGCCCGTGAATCGGGCGCACGCGGTTGGGGTCAACAAGGGCCGCCTCAATCTCGGCGCGCTCGCCGAGCACGTCCCAGAGCGGTTGCGGCACCGTCGGAATCAGAAAAAATGCGTCGCGGGCGCGGCGATTCCAGCGGTCGCCTAGACGGGTGAAGTCGTCGGGTTGCACCGCGCCCCGGCATTGCGTCGCCCCGCACAGGCAGGGGAACGGCGCCAGCGGGTTGAGCGTGCCATAATCGTCGGTGAGCTCCTCGCCGGCGGCGATATCGCGCACAGCCAGCTCAAAATCGTAGCCCAAGCTCAGGCAATTAGCGGCGCAGGAATGATTGAAAAATCGACCGTGGTCCCAACACAGGATGTGGCGGCCGCGGGCGTCGACATAGGAGTACTTTTCCAGCGCGGACTGGGCGTGCGCCGGCAAGGCGGCCACTTGGGCCGCCGTAAATTTCTGGTCAAGGGGGTCGAGCGCCCAGACGATCGTGCCCTTGGGCAGCGAGCGGGAGGCGAAAACGCCCCAGCCGATGTGCTCATTAACAAAGCGTAGCTCGGTGTCAGGATGAACCATACAAGGACGGGGTGGGGCGGGTGGTTGTTGGCTTAAATAAGCAAGTAGAGGGCCAACCCAGCGGGCTGGTGGCCCGGGTTTATAACAAAGTTTGTAATCGGGCGGCATGGGGCGGATAACCCAGCGAAATGGCCCGTAGCGTTGTCCTTCATCCCACCTTGCGCTGCACACGCTGCCAGCAAATCCCGCGCTGGTGCGTGTGCGAGGGGCTGCGCGGGGTCGACTGCCCGGTGGCGGTCGATGTGCTCATGCACACGCGCGAGTTTTACCGACCTAGCAGTACCGGACACCTGATCCAGCGCGTTGTCGCCGGGGCGCGCACCCACGTTTACCGCCACGACGCAGTGCCGCCGCTCACACAAGTCATCCGGCCGGATAAACAGCTCTGGGTTTTACACCCCTTGGGGGAGCCGATGCCGACGGACGTGGCGCCGGAGCACTTGCAGGTGATGCTGCTCGACGGCAGCTGGGGCGAGGCGGCCGACATGAAAAAGGACGTCGAAGGCTGGGGCCGGCGGGTGAGCCTGCCGATGACCGGCAAAAGCCGCTACTGGCTGCGCACGCAGCAGGGTGAGCGGCAGTTTTCGACCGCCGAGGCGCTGCTGTTCGTGCTGGCGGCATTGGGCCTGCACCGCGAACACGCGGCGCTGAGCCTGCAACTGGAGCTACACGTCTATGCAGGCCTTTGCACCCGCGGCCAGACGGTGATGGCGGCGGATTTTTTGGCGACCTCTCCGTTGCGGCTGGAGCTGCCCGAGGTGATTGCGCGCATGCACCCGCAAACCAGGCCCGAAAAGCAGGCGTTCGCCGCTCTCATGGCAGAGCGACTGGCCAACGCCCG
>JBILJE010000204.1:0-5886 GCA_044377395.1 Rariglobus sp.
CGTGGACGGGTGTCTGACTGATGCGGAGTTTTAACGCTAAGATCGCAAAGAACGCTAAGGAGTCGGGCCTAGGATCGGTCCTTTGCGGTCTTGGCGAACTTAGCGTTAAAATTCCGGTTCTGAATCCGATACTTCAAATGTTACAGCTTACTAGTTGAGAGCCAAAGACGAGAAAGCGGAGCGAGGACGGGTGGTCAGCAAAACGCCGGTTCCCGTGAGAGAACCGGCGTTTGCTAGGGTGTTTCCGAGTTTACCCGTTTACCCATTTTTCGGCTTGTTAGCTTAGAGCGCGTAGCCGCCGAGGCGTTTTTCGATGCGGTTTTTGTCGAGTTTGACGAAGGCGGGCAGGCCGTTGTCGTAGGGGACGACGGTCTCACCTTGAATCAGCGGCAAGGCGTAACGCAGGAACTGTTGGTTCATGCTGATGCCGTCTTCGCTGATCCACTCGCGGGGGAGTTTCTTCACGCCGTTGGCGATGTCGGAGAGGGGCGCAAGGCCGGTCTCAACGGTGTAGTGATCGTGGTCGCCGCGCAGGAGCGTTATCATGACGTCGGTCTCGCCGGCGATGGCGGCTTTGACGGCGGCTTGGCCGGCGAGGTAGGCCTCGTCGGTGTCGGTCTTGGAGGCGGCGTGTACGGCGGCGCGCTGGGCCATGCCGAGCTTGACGGTGCGGGCTTTGATGCCGGGCAGGTTCTGCTCGACGAGGCCTTGCAGGTAGTCGGCGGCACCGCCCAATTGGGCGTGGCCGAAGGAATCGGTGGCCTCGGCGGCTGAGACGTAGTTGCCGTCGGCGTCGATCAGGCCCTCGCCGACGACGACCAAGCAGGACTTCTCGCGCTTGAGCACGCGCTGGACGTCGGCGATGAACTTCTCGGCGGCGAAGGCGACTTCGGGGAGGAGGATAATGTGGGGGGCGTCATGCGGGCAGTCCTTGCGTTTGGCGAGGGCGGCACCGGCGGCGATCCAGCCGGCGTTGCGGCCCATGACTTCGACGATCTGCACGAGGTCGTGCTGGCCCATGGCCTCGTTGTCGCAGGCGATCTCGCGGATGGTGGTGGCGATGTACTTGATGACCGAGCCGTAGCCGGGGCAGTGGTCGATCGTGGGCAGGTCGTTGTCGATGGTCTTGGGGATACCGATAACGCGCAGGTTGTAGCCCTGTTCCTGGGCGAGCTTGGAGATCTTGTCAGCGGTGTCTTGGGAGTCGTTGCCGCCGGCGTAGAAGAAGAAGCGGATGTTGTGGGCTTTGAAGACCTCGAGCACGCGCTCGTAATCGGCCTGCTTCTTGAGCTTGTAACGGCAGGTGCCGAGAGCGGCGCCGGGGGTGAACTTGAGGCCGCGGATGGTCTGCTGGGATTCGGCGGCGAGGTCGATAAAGTCCTCTTGGAGGATGCCGAGAACGCCGTTAAGGGTGCCGTAAATCTCCTCGATTTCGGCGTGGTTGAGGGCCTCAGCGATGACGCCGGCCAAGCTGGCGTTGATGACGGCGGTGGGGCCGCCGGACTGGCCGACGAGGACATTACCTACAAGTTCTTCAGACATGGCGTATGGTTGTTGGGTTAAAAAAAGAGGGAGGAGCGAACGTGAACGGGCAGCGTGTCGGGCGGCGGGCGAGACTGGCAAACTCAAACTTTGCCCAGCTGCATCGCAAACGAAGTTAAGTGGCGAGTGAAGCCCCGGCTCTTTGAATTTAGACTTTGGGTGGGACCGGCTCCGTCCGGTCCGTCGGGCACGGACGACACGGAGGTCGTCCCTCCATTATCTAAACAAAGTCTAGAACCATTTAGTTTTTGGTATGAGGCCCCCGCTTGAACAAGCGGCCCCGTCGGGTTCGTGGCTTCGTGTCAGGGGCAGGTGTTCGGCCGGCTCGGCAACTAGGTGATTCCCCCTAAGGTGCGGACTGGGATGAACCCTAGGGTTTTTGTCTGGGGTGGGGCTTAAAAATCCTCGTAGTGTGTCGATATACCCCCTGTGAGTCTCCGGCATCTCATTTTTTGCGTCTGCGCCTGCCTCGCCCTGACCGGGCGCGCGCAGACGGTGGCCAGCGCCCCCAGCGTCAAGGAGTCCCGTGTCACCTCACGCGTTTCGCCCGGTTCGACCATTTCATCGCGGCAGGCCGCTTTAGCCGCCGCTCAGCTCAAGCGCGCGGTGCCCGGCACGTTGGTTTATTCGGTAAAACCCACCGGGAGCATGCGCCCGCTCTTCGATGGCAATTGCCTGCTGCTCACCGAGCCGGCCCCCTTTAGCGAACTCGAAGTTGGTGATATCGTGGTGTTTAGGCACTCGCGTACCGGGGATCATATCGTGCACCGCATCTTGGAGCGGCGCAGCAACGGCTTCTGGACCAAGGGCGACCACAACGGCCGCATGGACGATGAAATCGTGACCACGCAGAACTACATCGCGCGCATTTACGGGATCATTTACACCGAGCGGAATAATCAAAACCGCGCGCCCGACGCGATCACCAGCAGCGTCAAACTGTCGGCTCTGCCGAACTAGGACTAATTCGCTTTTAAGGTGAGGGTTGCGGCATCCTTGAGCTCACGCTCAAGGCCACACGCTGCGCAAATAGACTCCTTGTGGCATTGAGCGTGAGCTCAAGGTGTATCACCAAAGTCATTCGCTCATCCTGTAACGAGGTTAGTTCGGCTCATGTTGAACTCGAGTCGAGCGCTTCGACCTCCCAGGGGTCGCGGCCGAGCAGGTGTTGGCTCAACTGAACGGCGCTGCGGAAGGCGTCCTCATGAAAGCCATAGCCGAAGTAGCTGCCGGCGAAATACGTCTCGGTGCGGCCCGTCGCCGCCGCGTTGAGGGCGGGCAGCTCAGCTTGGGCCTGCAGGGCTTCCAAACTGAACAGCGGATGTGCGTAATCCATGCGTTTGATCACCTTGGCCGGATCAATCGAGTCGGGGCGGTTGATGCTCACGAAATAGTTTTCGCGCTCCGAGACGCCCTGGAGCGCGTTCATCCAGTAGTGGGTTGCCGGGCTGAGGCGGCCAGAGGTGTCGCGGGCGAGCTGGTAGTTCCAGGCCGCGCGGGCCAGCGGGGTGCGCGGCATCACCGAGGAGTCGGTGTGGAGGGTGGCGACGTTGGCTTGGTATTTGAACTCGCTGAGCAGGCGTACCTCGTCGGGGGTGGGGTTGACCAAAATCCGCAGCGCGTGGTCGGCGTGGGTGGCGACGATTACCTGGTCAAAACTTTGAGTAACACCGTCTTGGGTCATCACGGTGATGGGCCGGTTTTGGCCGTTGCGGATGATGCGCACCACGGCGCTGCCGAGCTGGATCGAGCCGCTGAAGGGCGCAATCAGGCGGTCGCGGTATTCGCGTGAGCCGCCGTCGACGGTCATCCATTGGTGCTGGGTATTGAGCCCTAAAAAGCCGTGGTTGTGGAAAAACCGCAGCAGGCTGGCGGCGGGAAACGACAACATGAGCTCGGGCGGTGTGCTCCAGACTGCGCCACTCATCGGCACGAGGTAGAGGTCGAAAAAATCCTGGCCGTAGCCTCGCCGCCGCACGTATTCGCCCAGCGTGATGGTAGCGGTTTCGGGCTCGTTGAGGGCGGCGATGGCCTCTTTGTTGAAGCGGTTGACCGCCATTAGCATTTTTAAAAACCGCAGGTTGAGCAGGTTTTTGCGCTGCGCGAACAGGTGGTTGAGGGAGGATCCGCACCATTCGATCCCGGTGAGGTCGTCGCGCACCGCGAACGACATGGTGGTCTTTTTTACCGGGACGTTGAGCTGGTTAAACAGACGTGTGAGCAGAGGGTAGGTGACCTCGTTGTACACCATGAAACCGGTGTCGATGGGAACGGGGCGCGCGGTGCCGGGCTCGGTCGCATCGACGGTGTTGGTGTGCCCGCCGACGTAGTCGTTGGCCTCAAAAATCGTGAGGTCGTGGTGGCGGTGCAGGAAGTGGGCGGAACCCATGCCGGCGATGCCGGTTCCGATGATGGCGAGGCGTGACATAGAGAAAGGCGCGAGCAGACAAAAAAGAAACCGGGTGCGCAACCCGTTAAGGTCTCACACCCGGTTGGACGGGGGGGCGCGGAGAACGTTCAACATCCAACATTGAACATCCAACGTTCAACGGGCGGAGCGGCGTTGAGCGTTGGATGTTGGACGTTGTTCGGTCCTCCGGAGTTCGGCAGGGAGAACGAGTAGGAGTAAGAGAACGAGAACGATTGTTTGGGCGCGCCGGAGTGGTTTTGGCTGCTCTTACTTGCCGGCTTCGGGCGGGGTGGCGGCCTGGGCGGTGCGGTTGAGCTCGTGGGCGAGTTCGGAGACGTCCTTGTGGTGGGCGGCGCTTTCCGGTTTGGCGGGCAGGCCGGTGTTGGCGGCATTGACCGTGGCCACCGCAATGGCGGCGGCGGCGGGCAACACGTGTCGCAGCGACGAGGCGTGCTCGGGGCGGGCCAGCGTGCTGGCTTGCGCGGCGGCCACCGAGCGCTCGTGCTCGGCGCGCATGCCTTCCTCAAGCACCGACTTGGGCACATCCTTTAGTCCCCAGATCAGGCCCGTCCAAGAGAGCATCTTGAGGCCGTAGTAAGTCGGGTCGATTTCCCACCAGTAGAACCCATTGCGGGTGGAACTTTGGTAGCGGTGGTGGTTGTTGTGCCAGCCTTCGCCCAAACAGATGATCGCCAGGATGAAGCTGTTACGAGAGTCGTCGTCGGTCTTGTAGCGGCGGTTGCCCATGAGGTGGGCCATGGAGTTGATGCACGCGGTGCCGTGAAAAAGTGCGGTCGTGCTTACGAAGAAGCCCCAAACCACCATTTGCCAGCCGTTGGTGCCAAGGCCGGGGGCGAAGCGCTCCAGCAGCGCACCGAAGCCGAACATGGATAAGGCGTAAAGGATCGGCACGACCAGATCGAAGCGGTTGAGCCAGACCAGCTCGGGGAATTTGGCCAGGTCCTTGATCTTGGAGTAGTCGGTGGGGAAGTTGCGGCGCGAGGTGATCCAGCCGATGTGCGACCAGAGGAAACCGTGTACGTGAGGGGAGTGTGCGTCCTCCGGATCATCGGAGTGCAGGTGGTGATGGCGATGATGGTAGGCCCACCACAGCGAACCGCGTTGCACCGTGGTACCGGCCCAGAGCGCGAGGAAGAACTGGCCGAAGCGGCTGGTGCTGTAGGTTTTGTGGGAAAAATAGCGGTGGTGGATGCCGGTGACGGCGAACATGCGCACAAAATACAGGAATACCGCTGCCCAAGCGGCAAAGGCACTCACGCCGGTCCAAAGCACGCCGAAGCAGCCCAAGTGGAGGACTGCGAAGGGCATGACCCGGACCCAATCGACGCGGTCGGGCTCATTGCGCATCTTTTCGGCGCCACCGGGGCAATAATCAGAGTCAATCCACTGGGTCACGGCGGTGGCCATGCGGCGAAAAAACGAGGGAGGTGAGGATTCGGAGGAGTTCACAGGAAAGGCTATTAAGGGCGGCTAATGAAGGGCTGAAGACCCCATGGTGCAAGTCGGGTTTGTTGAAACCAGGTTACAATACGGGATGTGGTTTCGTCGGCTTGTCGCTTCTTGCGCGGCGGCATGCGGCCGGGTTCACTGCCGTGCACATGAGTCAACCCGCCACGAAGTATCCGGTTAAGCGACGTGAGATCCTGGGCTGGTGTTGCTTCGATTTCGCTAACTCTGCTTTCACCACCCTGATCATCACGGTGGTTTACGCGGTTTATTTTCAAAAAGTGGTCGCCGCAAACGACCCGCGCGCCGCCGGTTGGTGGGGCACGGCGCTGGCCGCCTCGCAACTTGTGGTTCTCGTGCTGGCGCCGTTTGTGGGGGCGTACGCCGATGTCACGGCGCGCAAAAAAACCTTCCTCATCGCCACGGCGGTGCTGTGTGCGCTGGCCACGGCGGCCTTGTATTTTGTG
>JBILJE010000205.1:0-5885 GCA_044377395.1 Rariglobus sp.
AGGGTCTAGCAGCAAACCCAAACGGTCTGCCCATTGACGGAGGTCTTCCTCCTGCCGGCCGAGCGAGGGCGGCCCAAGTGATTCGACACCTGCTTGAGAAACTCCTCGGAGGTAATCGAGCGCCGCGAGGATAAGATCCGCTGCATCTGCTGCCCGCTCAGGAGTGGGCGGACCGGAGTGGTCGGGTGCGAGTTCGGATTCATCGGGCATGAGAGTAAGCGCGTTTAGGGGGGCGAAACAAGCGAAGTTTTGGCGGGGCGACTTAGGCCGAAAGGCAGCCGTTCAGGGGTTGAGCAGGAGCAGGTCGAGTCCGTCGCGTTGATAGGCCTTAAAATCGTGGTCAAGGGTCACTAGGCGCAGGCCGCCGCCGAGGGCAAAGGCGGCAAGGTAGGCGTCCATCCAGACCTTGGGCGAAGCGGTGTCGCAGCCGGCCAGCCGCTGCCACTGCGCAAACACGCCTGGGGGCTCTTCGCGTTCACACACTTGCGGCATGGCGAGCAAGGCGTTCAGCGCCACGACTGCATCCCGGTTGGTCAAATCGGGCGCGCCGTAGGTTTTCAAGAGCGCGGGGCTGGACACCAGACGCAGAAAACTTTGCTGGGTGGCCCGGCAGAAGACCGCCGGAACGGAGGGAGTCGCGTCGGCCAAAATCTGCCGGGCTTGGCGGTGGAACGGGTGGGTCGGGAAGAGCGCCCCGAGCCAAATGTTGGTGTCAAAGAGTAAGCCCGGCACGGTTCAAGTCCTCCTTTGCTTGGGTGTCCTGTTCGAGGGAGAGCAGGGACTCGACACTCAGGCGAGTGGCCGGGGCGTTGGGCGCGCAGGAAATCAGCGGCAACCCGTTTTCGCCGATTTGCACCCGCTCACTGATGGGCCGCTTTTCCCCCAGCGCGGCGGGCGGCAGGGCAAGCCCTTGCTGGAGTAACTCGGCGACAAGGTCTTTGACGGTCCGCCCTTGCACGACGGCCCGCAACTTTACTTCCCGAAACAGCGCGTCAGGTAAGTCCAAGGTGGTTTTCATACGCCAATATTCCCAGCTTCCCAGCTTCCTGTCAAACTGGCCAAGTAAATAAATAAGGTGAGCGGCTCAGTGCGACAGGCCGCCGAGCATCGCAAGGAGGGGAACGGCCAAGGAAAGAGGGGCGGAAGGAGCGCGCTATACCAACAGCTAAAACGAATGGGGCTATTTTTAACGCAAAGCCGCCGAGACGCAAAGTTCGCAAAGTATTACAAAAAAATGACTTCCTAGCGCTTCTTCGCGCCCTTGCGCCTTTGCGTTACAGCCTAGAATCGAAACGTGTAGGGTATAACGGGTTAAAATTGGGCCGAGTTAATCGGGCGGGCTGACGCGTGGGCAAGGGGCGAAGCGAGGAAGGAGTAGGAAAAAGCGGGGGATTTGAGCCGCCATCCTTCCTCATCTGAGGTCGGAGACTGGATGCTTACGGTGGATAAAACGCGGATGTGCCCAAAAAACACCTTTCCGCCGCCCGCCTAAATCTGTTAACCACTCCCTTCCTTTTTCCATGGCCATCAAGCTCCACGACTCGCTCACCCGCGAGGCCCGCGAACTCCTCCCCTCGCAGGCCGACGGGGTTTTCCGTTTTTATAACTGCGGGCCCACCGTTTACGCCGCTGCGCACATCGGCAACTTTCGCACGTTTGTGGTTAACGACTTGCTGCGCCGCCTGCTCGAACTGGAGTTCGGTAAAGCCAAGGTGCACCACGTGCGCAACCTCACCGACGTGGACGACAAGACCATCCGTCGCTCCCGTGAAGAGGGTCGGCCGCTCGCCGAGGTCACCCGCCAGTGGACCGACAAATTCCACGCCGACTGCGCAGCGCTCAACTGCTTGCCGCCCCACGACGAACCGCGCGCCGCCGATCCCCGTTTCATCCGCGAACAGGTCAACATGATCGAGGTGCTGATGGAGAAAGGTAACGCTTACCGCGCCGCCGACGGTTCAGTTTATTTCAAAGTCGCCTCCTACCCCGGCTACGGCGCGCTCTCCCGGGTCAAAGAACGCGAGCTTCAGGTTGGTGCCACGCTCAAGTCGGCCGCCGCCGATGCCGACGAAAAAGAAGACGTAAGCGACTTCGCCCTTTGGAAAGCCCACAAGCCCGAGGACGGCGACGTCAAATGGCCCGGCCCGCGCGGTACCGCCGAAGGTCGCCCCGGCTGGCACATCGAGTGCAGCGCGATGAGCAAAGCCCTGCTCGGCCCGACCATCGACCTGCACACCGGCGGAGTGGACCTGCTTTTTCCCCACCACGAAAACGAGATCGCCCAGAGCGAATGCTGCAACGGCACGACTTTTGCCCGCCACTGGTACCACAGCGAACACCTCCTCGTTGACGGCAAAAAGATGAGCAAGTCGCTGGGCAACCTCTACACGCTCGACGATCTCAAAGCCAAAGGCTTCACCCCCGCCGCGCTCCGTTACGCGCTACTCTGCGGCCACCCGCGCAAGCAGCTCAATTTCACGCTTGAGTCACTGCACGCGGCCGAAAGCGCGCTCAAAACCCTGCGCGCCTTCCGCGCCCAGCTCACTCCGGCCGGCACCGCTGATCCGTTCGGGCCGGTCTTCGCCTCGCTGCAAGACGACCTCAACACCCCCGGTGCCTTTGGCGCGCTGTTTACGATCATCAACCGAGGCGCGACCGACAGCAGCCTCGTTGCCTTCGAACGTGTGATCTTCGCCCTCGGTCTCGATCTGACCGAACCGGTCGTCGCCAAAACCGAAATACCCGCCGAAATCACCGCCCTCGCCGAAAAGCGCTGGGCGGCGAAGCAGGCCAAGGATTTCGCCGGCGCCGACGCCCTGCGAAAAGAGCTCACCGTCGCCGGCTGGTCGATGCTCGACCGCAAGGACGGCTTCTCCCTCGAACCCGTTAAGAAATAAACCCAATCGATCCGTTACACAGAGGACACTGAGGTCGCACAGAGTCCACGGAGAACAAAACAAACTCCTTTATCGCCACTCGCCGCCGCGCCTCAAAATTCTCCGAGCTAGTTACGTTTCTCCGTGATCTCTGTGCCTCCTCGGTGCTCTCTGTGTAACCACTCCGTATCCGTTTCCTAATTCCCCTTTTACCATGTCGATGTCACCTCTCGAAGAACTCCGCCACTCCGGCTCCCACATTCTGGCCACCGCCATCCTGCGCATCTATCCCGATGCCAAGCTCGACATCGGACCGCCCACCGACACCGGCTTTTATTACGACATCGATCTCGACCAGAAACTCACCCTCGAAGACCTGCCGAAAATCGAGGCAGAGATGAAAAAGGTCGCCGAGGAAAACCAGGCCTTCATCCGCAAGGAAGTTTCCCGTGAAGAAGCCGCCGAAATCATCAAGTCGCGCGGTCAGGAGCGCTACAAACTGGGCCGTCTCGCCGACATTCCCGAAGGCGAAAAAATCTCCTTCTACCAAAACGGCGAATTCATGGACCTTTGCGCCGGTTCGCACATCCGCTACTCCTCCAAATTTAAAGCCTTCAAGCTGCTCTCCATCGCCGGTGCCTACCACCGCGGTGACGAGAAAAACAAGCAGCTCCAGCGCATCTACGGCACCGCCTTCCCGACCAAGGAAGAGCTCGCCCAATACCTTGAGCGCATGGAGCAGGCGAAACTACGCGACCACCGAAAACTAGGCCGCGACCTCAAGCTTTTCCACATCGACGAAGACGTGGGCCAAGGCCTGATCCTGTGGACGCCCAACGGCGCAATCCTGCGCCAGGAGCTGCAAAACTTCATCAGCGACGAGCTTCGCAAGCAGGGTTATTCGCAGGTTTTTACCCCGCACATTGGCAAGCTCGCGCTCTACAAAACCTCGGGCCACTTCCCGTATTACAAGGAGTCGCAATTCCCCGCCATTCCCGAGCCCGACCAGCTCGCCCAGATCGCCAGCGAGGGCTGCGGCTGCGCCGAAATGACCGCGCGCCTTGAAGCCGTGTCCGCGCCCTTCGCCGCCGCCCTCAACGAGCGCGTGGGCAAGGAAATGATCACCGCCGACCGCGTGATGGACCCGACCAAGCTGCTGGACGGTTTCATGCTGAAGCCGATGAACTGCCCGCACCACATCAAGATCTTCGCCTCCCAGCCGCACTCCTACCGCGACCTGCCGGTGCGCCTGGCCGAGTTCGGTACCGTTTACCGCTGGGAGCAGTCTGGTGAGTTAAACGGCATGACCCGCGTGCGCGGCTTTACCCAGGACGACGCCCACTTGTTCTGCACCGAGGAACAAGTCGCCGCCGAGGTTCAAGGCTGTCTCTCACTGGTGAAAACCGTGCTCTCCACCCTCGGCATGGCGGACTACCGCGTGCGCGTCGGTCTGCGTGATCCCGATGGCAAAAAGTTCGCCGGTAATCCCGAACAATGGGACATCGCCGAAGCCGCCTGCCGCAACGCCGCAGCGACCCTCGGGGTTCCCTTTACCGAAGAACCCGGCGAGGCCGCCTTCTACGGCCCGAAGATCGACTTCGTCATCAAAGACGTGATCGGCCGCGAGTGGCAGTTGGGCACCGTGCAAGTCGACTACGTTCTCCCCGTGCGTTTCGACCTCTCCTACATTGGAGCGGACAACGAAAAGCACCGTCCGGTGATGATTCACCGTGCGCCCTTCGGCTCGATGGAGCGCTTCTGCGGCGTGTTAATTGAACACTTCGCCGGCGACTTCCCGGTTTGGCTCGCGCCTGAGCAGGTGCGCCTTGCCCCGATCAACGACAAGATTGGCGACTACGGCCCCGAGTTGCTCGCCCAGCTCCGTCAGGCCGGCGTTCGCGCCACTTTGGACGACCGCAACGAAAAGCTCGGGGCCAAGTTGCGCCGCGCCGAACTGGACAAGATTCCCTACATGCTCGTGCTCGGTGCCAAGGAAGCGGAGACCAAGTCGGTCAGCGTGCGCAGCCGCGCCAAGGGCGACGAAGGTACCCTGCCCTTCGCCGAGTACCTCGAGCGTTTGGTCAACGAGATCAAAACCCGCGCCCTGCCGGTGAAGATCGAAAAAAAAGCGGGCGTCTAAGGAAGAACCAAACCCGTTACACAGAGGGCACAAGAGGTGGCACAGAGATCACGGAGAGCTCGATCCCTGTAGTTTCTTAACTCCGAGGCCTCTGTGCCAACCTCTAGTGCCCTCTGTGTAACTTCCCCAAAATGTCCGATTGGAAACACGAACTCGATGTCCTGATTGGTGCCCGTCACGGCGGTCAAACCGAGCACCTGCTGGGCTTGTTGAGCAAGCTCGACGCCCGTTACCCCAACGTGGCCGAGATCAACTACCAGCTCGCTTGGACCCTGGAAACCAGCGGTCAGCTCGCCGGGGCCCTGCCCGCCTACGAGAAAGCCGTGGCGCTCGGCCTCACGCCCAACGAACACGCCAACGCCCTGATCGGCTTGGCTAACACCTTGCGTGGGCTCGGCCAACACGCTCGTGCCGCCGAAGTGCTGCGTTCCGGCCAGCGCCAGTTCCCCGACAACCGTGAGTTCGACGTGTTTTTGGCGCTCGCCCTGCACGCGCTCGGCCAACACGCCGAAGCCCTGCAACTCGCGCTCACCGCGCTGGTGGATACGACTGAAGACCCCGGCATAACTGCTTACCAGCGCACGATCCGTCACGCTGCGGGGCAGCTTGCTTAGGAGGCAAGTTGAGGAAAACTCTAGGTGGGTTTCCCGACGTAGCGCAGGCTTCCAGCCTGCATTCGCCCCCGAGCAGACTGGAAGTCTGCGCTACTTTTTGATCGCCTCGAATTGAGTTCACTTTCGCCCCACCGGCATAAAAAAAGCCCCGTCCATCGACGGGGCTTTTTTGCGTGTAGAACGTAAACGTTCGCGACTTAGACGGCGGTGTCGCCGCGCTCGTCGGTACGGATGCGGACGGCTTCCTCGATGGGG
>JBILJE010000206.1:0-5856 GCA_044377395.1 Rariglobus sp.
AGTCCGAGATAGGCGCGCAGAACTGACTGCGCTTGCAATCATTAACGTCTCACCATGACTGTCAACAGTAAATACAAGCGCTTGAATGACTCCACTCCTGCCTCGAACGCCGTACCCAAACCCAAGTACATGCCCGCCTCATGACCCTTATAAACAAGAGTTTAAAATATCACTCACCCCAGCCCCACTTCGATGCCCCTTGCATCCGGCGAATACTTACCCCAGCACAAACAAGCGTTTGCTTTAATATTTGACGCCGGCATCCTCCCGCCTGAGGCTCGACTCAAGTTAGCAGGCTTTTCCGAATTCCCCTACATCCTTTCGACATCATGCCTACCCGCTTTCACCTACTCGCCCAGTCCCGCCGCTGTAGGGCCGCATTCACGCTAGTCGAGCTGCTCGCCATTGCCGGCACTTGGCTGGCATTCTCATCGTGACGGTCAGCCTGACGCCCGCGTCGTACGTTACCGAGTAAGACACCTTGCGCTTCAGACCCACTCTCTATGCGAACACCATGCCTCCTAGCCTGCTTGCTGGTCACCGGGGCCCTTGCTGCCCCCAACCCAGTGGAGCGCCCAAACGTAGTTTTCATCGTCGCCGACGACCTCGGCTACGCGGACTGCGGCGTCCAAGGCGGGCGCGACATCGCCACGCCCCACCTCGACGCGCTGGCCGCCTCGGGCATCCGTTTAACCCAAGCCTATGTGACCGCGCCGGTGTGCAGTCCGACGCGCGCAGCGTTGTTGACCGGCCGCTACCAGCAGCGCGACGGCGTCATGGACTGGATCCCCCCAGGCAAGCCAGGGCTGGATAAGGCGGTGCCCACCTTGGCCGACTACCTGTGCCGCGCCGGCTACCGCACCGCCCTGATCGGCAAGTGGCACCTCGGGGAAGCAGGCGAGTACCACCCCCTCGCCCGCGGATTTGAAACCTTTTTCGGCTTCCTGGGCGGGGGCCGCAGCTACTGGCCCGATCCCCCGGCTGCGGAGACGGCTCCGGCCAACGCTTACACGCAGCTGTGGCGCAACCGCGAACCGGTGACCGTGACCGAGTACCTGACGACCGCCCTGGGCCGCGAGGCCGAGGCGTATGTGCGTCACCACGCGCGTGGGGCCGCTCCGTTTTTCCTACTCCTGTCCTTCAGCGCCGTGCACGACCCGATGCAGGCGCCCGCCGCGTACCTGAAACGCTTCGCCGCGATCGCCGATCCGGGCCGGCGCGCCTACGCGGCCATGCTCGCCTCGATGGACGACGAGGTCGGCCGGGTGGTCCGTGCGCTGCACGAAGAAGGCGTGGCCGAGCGCACCTTGGTCGTGTTTCTCAGCGACAACGGCGGCCCGATCACGCGCAACGCCCCGAACCACTCCAGCAACGGGGATCTGCGCGGCGGCAAGGGCGAGACATGGGAGGGCGGCATCCGCGTGCCGCTTTTCCTGAGCTGGCCGGGACGACTGCCGGCCGGCACGGTGCGCGACGAACCGGTGCTGCAGATGGACCTGCCAGCCACCGCGCTGGCGCTGGCCGGGGCGTCGCCCGATCCGGCCTGGCCGCTCGACGGCCGGAACCTGTGGCCAACGTTGACCGAACGGGAAGCGCTGCCGCCGCGGACGCTCTTCTGGCATTACGGCCCGCAATGGGCGATCCGCGAAGGCGAGTGGAAGCTGACCTGCGCCTATGTCGCGCGGCGCGACGCCGCCCCCTACCTCGGCTTGTACCGGCTGAGCGCCGATCCGGGCGAACGCCACAACCTCGCCGCCGCGCAGCCGGAGCGTGTGCGGGCCCTGACTGCGCGCTGGGAAGCGTGGCGGCGCAGCCTCGGACGCGACTACCCCGCCGACGCGATCCACACCGACTACACCGGCCTGGACCGGCCCTAATTTTTCTCCATGCAGCCCTCCTCCCCTTCCTCCCCGCCGGCCGGCGCGATCGGCCGCAGGCGATGCCGCAGGCGATAAAAAACGAGCCGTCCGAGCACGACCATCAGCGCGAGCACGGCGCAGTTGGCCACCACCCGGGCAGATCGGGCCCACTTTGTTATTTCCGCGCCATGATCTGCCTGAGCACACGGTTCCTCGACGTTTCCGGTGGGTCGTCGGGATGAAAACCGAACCTCAGCATGTTACACAGAGGCCACGGAGCCCAGCCCACAGAGCTCAGACATGGGAGGCCTCAACGACTTCGATAACTCAAAAACCGCCGAATTACTCGGCTCGGCCTAGCTTGTTAACTCGTTCTATTGAATTGACTTGTTGCTAGATTTGAACGGCTTGCCTCCGTGGCCTCTGTGTCTGGGCTCCGGATTTCCTCTGTGACACCACTCTGGATGCCGAATGATTGGGGCCCCTTAATCAACCCACTGGAACTGTCGAAGAACCGAGCACACCCTAAAGAGCCTGCTTGTTCTTTTTTTATCCGTGCTTTCCATGGTGAATAACCAGAGGAGGACCACGGATGGGCACGGAATGCATCACACAGGAATACAAGCCCTTGGCAAAAAGATCCGCGTCGCCCGCGTTTTCACCTAGACAAACTATAACCTACGCATAAATACAAGCGCATGGATTTTAACATGACCCCACTCCGCTTCACCCTCGCTTTGCTCACGCTCGGCGGCATAGGTTCCGCCACGGCTTCGCTTGCCGCGCCCGCCCGCCCCAACGTGATCCTGATCGTCGCCGACGATCTCGGCTACAATGACCTGAGCTGCTACGGCGCCACCGCCGTGCGCACCCCGAATATCGACGTGCTGGCCGCGCGCGGCATCCGCCTGACCGATGCCCACTCGACCGCCGCGGTCTGCCAACCCTCCCGCTATTCGATCCTCACCGGCGAGTTCCCGCATCGCATCGTCAAAAAAGGCGCCCAACAGACCTATTTCCGCGAGGGTCAGCTCACGCTGCCCGGCCTGCTCAAGCAGGCCGGCTACCGCACGGCGGCGTTTGGCAAGTGGCACAATGGCTTTGGTCGCGGCGCAGAGCCCGACTTCAACCAGCCCAACTTCGTCCCCGCCAAGCCGGGAGCCCAAGCCTACACCCCGCTCGACCTTGGCTTCGACCTGTTTTTCGGCACCCCGCGCAGCCACAACGAACCGCCCTCGGTGTTCGTGGAAACCGCCCACGATCCCCAAGGTAAACCGTACATGCGCATGCACGCCGCTGAAACGGCCGATCCGGTGCGAATCTTCCCCACCGAAAAAGACCACACCAAGCGCCCCGCCACCGACCACGGTCACGGCTACAGCCAAGGGGCGGCCGCCGCACATGCCGCACGGCCGGAAGACCGCATCGATCTGATCACCACCAAGCGCGCGCTCGCCTACCTCGCCGAGCAGCAGGCCAACACGCCGTTTTTTCTCTACCTGCCCTTCTGCGCTCCCCACGTGCCGATCAGTCCCGCCCCCGAGTTCCAGGGCAAAAGCGAGGCCGGAGAGTACGGCGATTTCATCCAGCAATTTGACGCCTGCGTCGGGCAAATTACGGAGGCCTTGCGCAGCCGCGGGCTCGAGGAAAACACCCTGATCATCGTCACCAGCGACAACGGAGGGCTTTATCTCGGGCCGAAAGAGTCGCGCTGGGTCAACAATCGCCCGGCACACCGGCCGTCCGCTCCGTTTCAAGGCCAGAAAACCGACGCCTGGGAGGGAGGCCACCGGGTGCCGCTGATCGCGATATGGCCGGCAGGCGGGATCCCCGCCGGCGTGACCAGCGACGCCCTGTTCAGCGGGGTGGATATGATGGCGACCGTGGCCGCCGCTGTCGGCCTGCCGCTGCCCGCCGGCGCGGCCCGCGACAGCATCGACCAGCTCCCCCTGCTCCAAAAACCGAAGCAGACCGCTCCGCTGCGCAATGAACTGATCGTCCAAAGCACCAAAGGGTGGGTGCTTCGCCACACCGAGGCGGACGGCACGAAGTGGGCCTTCCTCCCCAAGCGCGGGACTGGCGGCGAAACCGTCGTCGACCGACCCGACGCAGGCCAATGGGGCCAGTCCTATCGCAACATGGACTTTAACAACAGCGACATCACCACCGACAAACTCGGCCGCGGCCGCGTTCGCGCCGACGCTCCGGCCAACCAAATGTACAACCTGACCACCGACCTCACCCAAACAACCAACGTGGCCACCACCAACCCCGAACGAACGCAGGCCTTGGCGGCCCGGCTGACGGCAATCTTGAACGATCGTTAAAAGATCCCCTCCCCAGGGAAAGCGAACGCTATCTCGGATATTAACCCCCTATGTCTTCGCCCCTTTCCCTCGAGCATCCCAAGGCGATCGCCATGTGGGATTTTTCCTGGATCGAGCGTCGCTGGCCAGGCGCCGGCTACGAGGATTGGGACCAGGCGCTCGATGAACTCGTCGACCGCGGGTACGACGCGGTGCGCATCGACGCGTACCCGCACCTGGTGGCCGCGGGCGCCCAGCGCGACTGGAACCTGGTGCCGTGCTGGTCGAGCGAGCGCTGGGGCGCGCCGGCGCCGGTCACCATCCGACTCTGGCCTGCCCTGCCCGCGTTCATCCGGGCCTGCGCGCAACGCGGGATCGCGGTGGCGCTTTCGACGTGGTGGCGCGAAGACGTGGACCGGCACGCGTGGCGCGTGGTCGGACCGCTCGGGCTGGCCGCCGCGTGGGAAGCAGTCCTGACACGACTCGCCGACGAGGGCCTGCTCGACGCCCTGCTCTACGTGGATTTGTCCAACGAGTGGCCCACGCACGTGTGGACCCCGTTTCACCAGCCGCCCGCACCGGCCACCCAGGAGGGCTGGGACGAACCGGCGACCCTGGATTTCATGCGGATCGCGATCGGTGCGCTGCGCGCCCGTTTCCCCGGCCAGCGCTTCACGTTCTCGACCTGCACCCGGCCCGAAGCTTGGGAACGCGTGGAAGGCTGCGAATTCATCGACCTAATCGATCACCACCTCTGGCTTGCATCGATGGAGTTTTACCGGCGCATCGACTACAAGTTCGAGACCTTCAGCGAGGCGGGCTACGAGAAGCTGCGCACCCGCGCGCGCGCCTTCTACGAGAGCAACCCGGCGCACTGGCAGGCGGAGTTGACCGCCAACCTCGCCCGGCTCGCCGCTGGCTCGCGCCGCCTGGATATTCCCCTTGTGAACACCGAAGGCTGGTCGCTGATCACCTGGAAGGACGGCCCCGGCCTGGACTGGGACTGGCTGCTGGAGATCACGGAATTTGCCGTCGATCGCGCCTGCGCCACCGGCCGCTACGCCGCCATCTGCACCAGCAATTTCTGCGGCCCCCAGTTTGTCGGGATGTGGCGCGAGCGCGACTGGCACCGGCGGCTGACCCGCCAGATCAAGGCCCGCCCGTAACCGGCTGTGCTCGGAGGGAGCTCCCCCTCGAGCTGCAAGCCCTTCGTTAATCTATGATTTCTGCTGGGCTTCGGCCCAGCAGGCGCGGGCGAGCCGCTGATAAAGCAATGCCTGCCGGTAGCGATCCGTCTCTTCGACCCAGCGACAGTCCGAGTCCTGAAACAACCTCGCGTAATAGTAAGCGCCGGACAGCAGCTCAGGAGCGAAAATAAGAACGTCGCCCGGCCCCGCGGCGGCTTGAAACCCGGCCATCGCGGCAACCCACATGCGGCGAAAATCCGCCAGATAATCCACATGGCCAAAAGCTGCCACTGGTCGGCTCTCAAAATCAGGGTCGATCGGCATCTGCATGCTTCCAGAGCTGGCGATCCTTCCGTGGATGAAGCCGATGCTTCCGAGGATCGGCTCCATAAACGCCAGCTTCATGTCCATCCCGCCGTAAGGCATTTCCTGTCCACAGTAGTAATGGGAAAAATCGCCGTTAAGGCGGAGCTGGGGGAATCGTTTGATGAGCTGGACGGTTCG
>JBILJE010000207.1:0-5847 GCA_044377395.1 Rariglobus sp.
TCGCCCACTACCAAAAACTTCTGAACGGCGAAATCAACGGAGCCGACCTGTGGAGGGAGCTCAAATTGATCAATCAGCTGGGCGTCACCCGCGGCCAAATGGAAACGGCCCCCCAGTTGATTTTCAAAAAAAGATAGCCCGCCTGGCATGTCGGCAGGCCGCTCCCTCCACCTGGTACCCATTCTAGATCAAGATCCGGAAAATTGACTGGGGACGGCCAACGCTACACGAAATCGGAAAATGTAGGGTTGGCCGTCCTTGGCCACTTCAGCTCAAGTTGAAAACAAATGGGTTAGAGAATGAGAGCGAGGGGCAGGCCAAGGCGGGATCGCACCACAAGCGACCCCGCCAGGTCCAGTTACCACTTAACCCGAGTGTCGCACGTCCGGGCTTTCACATCCATCCAGCACGCATAGAACCCCAAATTCCGCCATGGGTTCCATTTATTTTAATAACCCATGCCGAGACCGGGGCTTGTCGGTGTAGCGACTGAAACGTTGGGAGCAGATTCCAACCCCACACCCACGCGCCCCATAATATTGCAACCGGGGGGCATTAACAGACGTGATGCCCGTTATTCATTTCCACTCTAATCTGGAGTTGCCGCCCTGAATGGGCCTTAACCTCAGCGATACTTTCCATGGAAATCCCCCCCGCCGAAAAATCGGAGCCCCTCATAGCCGCCGCCGCAGCTAACGCTGCCGCTCAAGCCCACGACCTTGAAATCAAGGACGCCCAGTTAATTTTCAACTCAGCTTGGCATGCGCTGGAGGCCTCAATTGGTCGCCCCAACCTGCGTTTCCCCAAGGAGATCATTCTGCTCGGCGGCGCCCCAGGTTCCGGCAAAGGCACCAACACCGATTTCATCCTCAAGGCCCGCGGACTCACCTGCCAGCCAATCGTCATCAGCACCTTGCTCGACAGCCCTGAGGCCAAACGCATCAAGGATTCAGGCGGCATGGTGGGAGACCGCGAGGTGATCGGCCTGATGCTGCGCGCGTTGCTGCAACCCCAGTATCGCGACGGCGTTATCCTCGACGGATTTCCCCGCACCAAGGTCCAAGTCGAGTGCCTCAAGCTGCTCGTCCAACACATTCAATCGCTGCGAACCGAGTTCTACAACACGCCGCTCGGGATGCACTTTCGCCAAACCACGATCCACATCATGGTGCTGTTCGTGGATGAAAAAACCTCGGTCGATCGCCAGCTCAAACGCGGTCGCGAAATTGTGGCGCACAACGCCGAGGTGCGCCGCACAGGTGTGGGCGAGCTTCAGGAAGAGCGCCCCACCGACTACGACACCGCCTTGGCCCAGCGCCGCTACCGGGTTTTCAAAGAGCAGACATGGGACGCCCTTCAGTCGCTCAAAGAGAGCTTCCATTACCACTTCATCAACGCCCAGGGTAGCGTGAGCGAGGTCGAGCAAAACATCCTCGAGGAACTCCAGTACCAGAGCACCCTCGAGCTTGATCCGCGCACCCATGACATCCTGCGCGTCATCCCCGTGGCCAGTGAGATCATTATTCACGCACGCCAGGAAATGGTGAAACGCCTGGACGCCTACGCCGTCGAGCACGCCGAATTGTTTGCCCGCGTGGTGACCTTCATCGACAAAAAGATAGTCCCCATCGTGATCCGGCATGCGATTTCCGGCTTCGCCCAGGTTAACACCGAGGATCCGCTGCTCGATGATCCGCTCTCTTTGGCGATGCTCATCGACATCTTTTCCGAGCGTGGTTTTCACGCCGTCGTCGATCTTCACCGCATCGAGATTCCTGAAAAATTCGACCTGACGACCGGCCTCATCAAAAGCCGCATCAAAAAGGTTTACCGCATCCAGATCCGTTTCCAAGGATCCGAAATCCGTCACGGTTAACCGCCCTCAGGCCGCCAGCCCGCTGCCCCCCGCAAAAAACATGCGGGGGCTGCGGGCTTTTTTGCGACTTTTAGCGGCGCTCAGTGCAGATCCACATACGAGCACCACAGAAGCTTTACGCTTTATCCGAACAGCCGCAATCGCCGTGCCCGTGGCCTCCGCCTCCTTTGCATTCTTCGCCGCTACCTTTGCCTCCACCGCCACAGCACTCGCCAGCCTCTCCGTGCGTGTGGCCGTGACCGCCACAGCAGCCTCCTTCGCCCTGGTGCGCGTGCCCGTGCGCCAGTTCCTCGGCGCTGGCCTCCCGCACCGCCGTCAGCTCCACTTCAAAGTTCAAATCGACACCCGCAAGCGGATGATTGGCATCCAGCAAGACCTCGTCACCATCGACCTCCACCACGCGAACAATCGGCGCAAACTGATCGGCACCCGCGCGAAACTGGTCACCCGGCTTGAGCTCACCCTCGACGGGTAAAAGCGACTTGAGCACGCGCTGAACCTGAGCGGGATCGTGCTCGCCGTAAGCCTTGGCCGCCGGTACCTGCACGGTCTGCTTGGTGCCTGCCGACAAGCCCCGCAGCGCCTCGTCGAGCCCGTCGATAATTTGGCCCGCGCCCTCCAGATAACTGATCGGCTGCCCACCCGCAGACGTGTCGAGCAAACGCCCCTGTGGATCGCGTAACGTGTAGTGAAAAGTGACAATGTTTCGGCTCATGGTTAAAGGCTCAATCACGACCCCGCCCCGCCCACAGGCAAGGGCGAAAACGAGCCGCACCACAGCACCGCATCGAGGAGCATCGTCCGCGCGCGCCGAGCACCGTGCGCAAATTCGGACCTGCATCCACTGGGCCCACAGGCGCCCAAAAAACCGCCGCCCGCTGGCTGCGGCGTCGCACCCGCTCAGCGTTTTTTCACCACCCGCGAGTTGCAGATAAAATCGTGCAGCCCGCGTTTATGCTCATCGAACGCGATCACCAGAAAACCGATGCCAAGAGTGAGTCCGGTGAGCGCTTTGGCCATGCAGCGCGCCACGATCCGCATAAAACGAAGCGGATGTCCATCGGCCTGCACCACACGCAAGCCGAAGAGCAACTTTCCAGGCGTGGCACCGAAACGAATTAAGAAAATCGCATCGTAGATGATCGACCAGACAAGACCGATCACGCAGGCCGCACCGAGAAAACGCACCAGCACCATCAGCTCGTCCTGCTTGGGCTGGTAGCCCGGACCGTGCGCTGCGATAGCCATGGCCGCAGGGAAATACGCGGTGCCCACGATTCCGACAAAAATCTGCCAGACCATCCACCAGAGGAAAAAATCCACCAGATACGCCCCGAAGCGCGGCCAGAAACCCGCGTAAACCAGCGCCTCCGGCTCACTCGTGTGGCCCGTTAAGTCAGGAAGAGATAAATGCGGGGCGATGTCCTCCTCGGGTGTTTCCAGAGCGGGCGGAGTGGCCAAGCGGCGCTCGGCGATCCAGGCCGGATTGACGGCGCGAACGGCGGCGAGGGTTTGCCACTCGTTCATGCCCTGCCGCCAGATCAAGGTGTCGGCCACGATCGTTCCGGCCTGAACCAGGCGTTCCAATTCCGAATGAGTGACGGGCCCAAAGCGCTCCCCGCCGATCGCGTAATACCATTGCATCCCAAGGTACAAACCCGCGCCCCACGCCACTGGCAACGGAAATTCCCCGCGTCCCGCACCTCCGCCTTCCGAAAAAGCCTAACCCAATGGGTTGGGCTTTTCCTCGGGCGCTTGCACTGAAGGGCCGGTGAAGTTGGGGTAGATTGACCATGCCGCTTCGGTACCTCGCCATGTTAACACTCCTGCTCGCCCTGCTGGTCGCCGGCTGCCGCCCCCGCGAAACCCCCGTCGATTCAGCCCGCCTCTCGCACACGTTACTCGTAGGTAACGGAGCCGAACCCTCCGATCTCGACCCCCACGTCGCAGTCGCCTTCACCGACGCCACCCTGCTCGTCGCCCTGTTTGAAGGTCTCACCGTGATCGACGAGGCCACTTCCAAGCCGCTGCCTGGCGCCGCCGCCAGCTGGGACGTTTCCGCCGACGGGCGCACCTATACCTTTCACCTGCGGCCGGAAGGCGTCTGGTCCAACGGCGATCCTGTCACCGCTCAGGACTTCGTTTTCTCCATCGAACGCATCCTCTCGCCCCAGCTCGCGTCCGACTACGCGTACATGCTCGACGTGTTGGCCGGAGCCGCCGATTACACCGCAGGGAAACTCACCGACTTCGAAAAAGTCGGCGCCAAGGCGCTAGATAGCCACACCCTGCAGCTCACCCTCGCCCGCCCCACACCGTACCTGCTTTCACTGACAGCGCACCAGTCCTGGTATCCGGTCCACCCCGACTCCGTCCGCCGACACGGCGATATTCACGCTCGCGGCACCGGCTGGACCCGCCCCGGCGCCCTGGTGGTCAACGGCCCCTTCGTATTGGCCGAGTGGCGACCCGACCAACACATTCTGGTGAAGAAAAACCCGCTCTATTACGGCGCGGCTCAAAACCAGCTTGAAGCGGTTAAATTCTTTCCCGTTGCCGACCCTGGTTTCGACGAGCGGGCGTTCCGCGCAGGACAGCTTCACGTGACCTACGACGTGTTACCCGACCGCCTCGATGCCTGGAGGCGCGAGGCCCCGAGCCAGCTGCGCGTCGACCCGTTTCTTGAAGTGTTTTACGTGAGCTTCAACACCACTCGGGCTCCCTTCGACGATGTGCGCAAACGCCGCGCCCTTTCGCTGGCAATTGACCGCGACGCCATCGCCGGTCCGGTGATGCGCGGGAGCCGTGCGCCCGCGCGCTCCTTCGTGCCGCCCAACACCGCTGGCTACACCTCCTCGGCAGCGGTGCCGACCGATTACCCAACCGCCCGCCAGCTGCTCGCCGAGGCGGGCTTTCCGGGCGGCAAGGGCTTCCCAAAAATCGAGATCAAGATGAACGCCGACCCGGTTAACACCAAGGTCTTCGAGGCGATCCAGCAAATGTGGCGCAAGGAACTCGGCATCGAAAGCACCCTCTCTTCGATGGATTTCCGCGTCTACATCGACACTCTGCAAACGCGCGCCTTTGACGTGCTGCGCTCGCGCTGGGTGGGCGACTTCAACGATCCGGCCACCTTCACCGATCTGTTCACCTCGACGAGCGGCAACAACAACACGGGATGGAAAAACCCCTCCTACGACCGCTTGGTCGCCGCCGCTACCCTCGAGCAGGAAACCTCGCGCCGCTTCGAACTGCTGCGCCAAGCCGAGTCAATCCTCGTCGAGGAAACACCCGCCACTCCGGTTTTCTTTGGTGCCCGCACGTATCTGATTCATCCGGACGTCCACGGGTGGAAACCGGCTCTGCTCGGTATTCACCGCTACCAGACGATCCATCTCTCTCCGTAGCGAGGGAGCCAAATCCAGTTTTACAGGCCAGCTCAGGCAGCACGTCGATTTCACGTTTAGATACCACGTGGAACTACAACTGCGCCCGAATGCATTTATGGTTTTAATCACAGAAAACCGACGCAAAATCTGCGCCCAACCGACTGAAGCAGGCAGCTTGTATCAATTTTCGGTCGGGGGCGACTTGGGCCCGACCGCGCAAGCCTAATATAGCAAAATATTACGCCTTCTCGGGCCACAAAAAATTTGACGAGCTTTTAACGAATTACCATGGGTTGTGCTCAATTTACAGGGCAACCCCTACAGGTGGTGGTGAGTAACTCGTCAGCAAGTTCCGGCGATTAAAGTTCGCCAGCACGTTGCGGGCGTCGAAAACAGCTCCCGCCCAAACCATCACACCTCCTGTTCTCGTCGTTTTATCACTCACTTTTTCGTCTCCCCCCCTCCATCTCCACAGCCCATCGCCATCGTCCTCCTCTCCATGCAGAAATCATTTCAAGTCGGCACCAAAACGTTCGTCCTCGATCAGGAAAAGGCCGAGGCAGCATTTGCAGCCAAGAAGGT
>JBILJE010000019.1:0-20038 GCA_044377395.1 Rariglobus sp.
ACGCACCCACTGCGGTCACACCCTCGGCCACCGCCAGCCGGGCTTCGAGCGTCGCGTCTGGCTGGACGCGCACGCGGGATTCAAGGGCAGTCGCCTCGCCCGCCGTGAGCACCAGCAGCGCCACTTGACCCGGTACGGTGGGCTTGGGCTTCCGGGTGCGCACCACCAACTCCATCGTCCGAGGTGCCTCCGCGCCCTCGATGAGCGTGGGGCGCAGATCCAAAAAGCGTTTTGCGGCCGCCGGGCCGACGCCTTGGCGCACCGACCAGTCGCGCAGTCCGGCGCCGGTCACCGCCACCACGTCGCCGTCACCGGTCAGCCCGAGCGTGAGGACTTCGGGGCGGCCCTGGACGATTCGCACCACCAGTTTCATCTCGTCCGTTACCTCCGTCATCCCGAGGCTGATTTTCTGCTCAGCGGTGGCGGTGAAAAATAGTGGTGCGACCGGCTGCACGCCGGTGGCCACGATCGTCAGTTTGCCGTCGCCGCCGGGCGTGAGGCCGGCGGAAACCTGGGCGCGTTCGGCCGTGGCTGGAGTTGACGGAGCGGCGGCGGTTTTAGCCTGCGCGCTCAAGCTACCGAGCAGCGCCAGGAAGAGGCACCCTGTCGCTACGCTGAATCCGGTCTTCGTTTTCATGTGAATATTGGGAGAGGTCTAAAAGGTTATTTGGGGTTTTGCTGCGCCGTGCTTACTCGCCGGTCAGACGGCGCGTTTGGCGGAACATTTGAATCAAATCTTGGACGCGCGCCGCCTGAGGATAGAACCCGCTTAGGCTCTCCACCACCGGGGCAAATTCGGCCAGCTGCACCTGGCCGGCGAGCGCGCCACCGCGCAGTTTTTCGGCGAGGAATGCGGCGCTGCCGGCGAGCTGAATGGACGGCGGGGCGCGATTAAACGCCGGTGCCTGCGCCGCATAATTGAGCGGCCAGCTGCGTTCCACGATCTGCCCCGAGGACAGCTCGCGAAACCGCACCGAAACCTCGCCCAGCTCGCCTTCGCCGTCGGGCTTCACCTCGATTTGGTAGAGCGCCACGGCCGCCTCCTCCGCAGCGAGTTCGGCCGCATCGACCGCGTCGTTGCGGAAGTCCTCGGTTTTCAGCCGGTGCTGTTCGAAGCCGATCAGGCGGTAACGCGCCACGCGCGCCGAGTTGAACCGCACCTGGACTTTGACGTCCTTCGCGGCCGGACGAAACGCCCCTGCCAACTGGCGGGCGAAACTCGCATCGGCCTCCTCGGGCGAATTGATCAGCGTGTAGCGGCCGTCGCCCCGGCGGGTGAGAGCCTCCAAAACGGTGTCGTCGAGCCCGTCGGCGACCACTCCGCAGGCATCGAAGGCGATGCCCTGTTGGCGCAACCGGGTCACCTTTTCCGCGAGTTGGGCGGGGTTGGCGTTACCCAGATTGGCGGCACCATCGGTGAGCAACACGATGCGGTTCTGCGCGCCCTCCAGGCGGTGGCGCAGGGCAACATTACCAGCCAGCTCCAGCGCCTCTTCTAAATTGGTGCCGCCCTCGGCAGGGGTGCGGGCGGCGATTTCCACGAGTTGAGCCGCCTGGTCGCCCCGCACGCTTTCGGCCAAGAGACGTGGTGTGCGGGCAAAACCGATCAGCGAAACGCGGTCGTTCGGTCCGAGCAGTGCGGTCAACGAGGTCAATGCGGCGCGCACCGACTCCACGCGGTCTTCGCGCTCCATCGAGCCGGAGGTATCGAGCATTACGGTGAGGCGCAGGGGTTGGCCGGCACCGCGGCCGCTGGCGGGCACTTGTAGGGCGATGCGCACCAAGTTGCGTTGTTGCAGAAACGGGTGCGCCGCCTGTTCGATCCGGCAGGCCACCGGCTCGCGGGCCAGCGGTGCGGGGTCGCCGTAATCAAACGCGTTATAAAATTCCTCCGGCCGGATGGTTTGCGGATCGGGCGCCTCGCCGCGGTCCAAGGCGGCCTTCGCCAGCCGGAACGACGCGTCGCTCACGTGTAGCGAAAAGGTGGAGATGGCCTCTTGGGTAGTTGGCGTCTCGACCCGCAGCGAATCAGGCGATGGCGTGGGAGTCGTCGTCGATTCGGCTAACACCAGCACCGTCGAACCGCTCTGCTCATAGCGATAACCGACCGAATCGGTGATCAAGCCGAGGACCCGATCGAGCGACAAGTTGCGGATTGTAAGGCTTACCAGCGGATCTCCCTGCGCAGGGTTCTGGAGCGCGATTTTCAGGCCGCGCAGTTCCAGCTCACTCGCACCGGACTCTTCGGCTAACAGGACGAGCCGCGATAACGCTTGGCTGAGCGGAACGGCTTGGAAATTGACACGCTTTAGCTGAATACGTGTCAGATCCAGCGCAGGGCCATCGGCCTTTTTTTCGCTCGTGATACCAAGGAAAGTTATAGGCATAAAGCCGCCGCCGCCGAGGCCGTTGCCACCTTCAATTCCAGCGTCGGCTGCTACTGCGCCAACGTTGGATTCGGTTTTTACAGCGCTGTTCGCTCCGCCTGTCTCAGGGGCAGCAAAAGGATCTGTTTGATCCGCGTCTAAGGCATGGATTCCAGCTGCGTAGACTTTTGGTAACCGCTCTTTCACCTCGTTCGCTATTCCTCCTACCGCTTCGGATCGGTTCTGCCTGCGCCGGACTTCGCTATCTAGGGTAGCGCTCCCAGCACCTAATCCACGCCCACCCGATGCGGCGCCAAAGCCGAACCCCTTACCACTTAATTTACTCGCGCCCTCATCCGTGGAGAAAACCGGCATCACTGGAAGGTTCGACTCCCCTAAATTGCGGGCTGCATTTTTCGGTGGCTGATGGATGCTTTCACTTCCACCACCTTTGCGTGCCACTTGCAGGCTATGTTCGATCTGCTTCTGCGCCGCCATCGGCGAAGGTGGTGACTGGGGGAGGACAGGCCTTTCCATTTCATCGGCAACGCTAGCGGCTTCGAAGGACATGTTACGGCTTTTCTTATGTACCACGCCCACACTTGGAATCATCACGGCACCTAAAAGGATGAGCATGGTGAAACACGCCGCCATCGGGGCCATCCAGGCGCGCCAGTTCAGCCCACGCCGGTTTCCTGCATCGGTGACGGCCGCGGGCGGTGCGAAGGTTTTGCCGCCTGGGATTGCTGCCGGTTTACCCGTCGAATCCGCGCCTATTACCGCCAAAAGTTTGGCGCGCCGTTCCGGCGAGAGTCGCAGCGGTTCGCCGCGCGGCCGCTCCACTGCGCCCACCAAGCCGTGGACCGCCTCGATCCGGCGTTTGAATACCGTCAGCTCCGGCTGCTCGGCGCAGCGCTGGGCGAGCTCGGAGGCCTCGAATGGCGAGGCTTCGCCTAGCACCCAGGCCACCACTCGCGCCTCCAGTTCCGGGGTGAGAGTGGTTTTTGGGAAATTGGGGTTCGCCGGGGTGGATTTGAAATGATCGTCGTTATTCATGGCGGGTGGTCGTTCAGCCTTGGCTGCTCTCGATGCCGGCGCTGCGCAGCGTCTCGGCCAGGGTTTTGAGCAGGTGATGCAGTTTATATCCGACGGTGCCTGCGTTCAGGCCGGTGCGTTGGCTGATTTCCTGGTATTTTAATTCCTCGTGATATTTGAGGTGGATCAGCTCTCGATCCTCCGGCGGCAGTTCGGCCAAAAACAGCCGCACCATGCCCTCGGCCTCGTTTCGCCCCATCGCCTCCACTGGTAAGTCCCCCGGGGCCGGCACCGCCTCGATCGTTCCCTCGGGCAGATTGGTCTCACGGCGATGATCGCGCAGGTGGTTAAGCGCCAAGTTGCGCACGCAGCGGTAAAGCCAGGCGCGCGGGTTCTCCACCTCGGCCCAGCGGGGATGCAGGAGCAGAAACGCGTCCTGCACCAATTCCTCCGCCACCATGCGTTGCCCGACCAAGCCCAGCGCAAACCCCAGCAACGGGCCTTCCAGTTCGGTAAACACGGCCTGCAGGCTCAACGGGGTGGAACTCATGGGGTTGCCAAGGGCATAGGTTACCCGTTCGCCGGTACGCAAGGTCGGAGCGCTTGAGGGTGGCGGGGCAGGGGAGGGCATAATGAGGGGAATAAGCGGGCCGACATAGCGTCAGGCTCTAAGACACGGCGCAGGCGCTTTTCTTGGAAAATAGTTTCGGCCTCGCCTCCACCGCCTCCGCTTGCACGGTTCGAACGCTCGCTCGCTGCACCCTTTTCTTTTCTTCCGCGCTCCACTGCCACCATGTCCCGCCTCGCTTTTCAGCTCGAAAAAACCGCCCCCGGCACCCGCGCCCGCGCCGCTCGCTTCCAGACCCTCCACGGCGAGGTGCGCACGCCGGTCTTCATGCCGGTGGGCACCCAGGCGACGGTTAAAAACATGAACGCCGATGGCCTACGGGCCCTCGGTACCCAGTGCCTTTTGGCCAACACTTTTCATCTGCTCCTGCGCCCCGGCCCCGAAGTATTCAAGAAATTCGGCGGCATTCACCGCTTTATGGACTGGGATCGCCCGGTGCTGACCGACTCCGGCGGGTTTCAGATTTTCTCGCTGCCCGAGGACCGGGTCATGACAGAGGACGGAGCGACGTTTCGCAGCTACGTGGACGGTTCGCTCCACCACCTCTCACCTGAGTCCAGTATCGGCATGCAACGCACGATCGGCAGCGACATCATGATGGTGCTCGACCAGTGCATTCCCTCGACCGCCGACCACGCCACCGCCGAGGCTGCCATGCACCTCACCCACCGCTGGGCCGAGCGCTCGCTGCGCGCCCGAGGCGAATCGCCCCAGGCTCTCTTTGGCATCGTGCAGGGCGCCTGTCACCGCGATCTCCGCCTGCGCAGCGCCGAGTACCTGCGCAACTTGCCCTTCGACGGTCTCGCCATCGGCGGGCTCGCGGTGGGCGAAACACACGCCCAGCGCTACGAGTTCACTGGCATCGTCACCGCCGAACTTCCCGAAAACCTGCCGCGTTATCTCATGGGCGTGGGCACCCCGATCGACATTTTGGAGGCGGTGCATCGAGGTGTGGACATGTTCGATTGCATCATTCCCGGGCAACTCGCCCAACGCGGCACCGCCTTCACCTCGCACGGCAAGATCCACTTTCGGCGTGCCGTTTATAAACTCGCCGACGAGCCCCTCGACGCCCGCTGCGATTGCTCGACCTGTCGCAAGCATTCGCGCGCCTACATCCACCACTTGATCAAGAGCGACGAAACCCTCGGCTGGCAGCTGATCGCCCACCACAACATCGCGTTTTATCACCGACTCATGGCTGAGATGCGGGCCACAATTTTTGACGGTACGTTTGCCGCTTATTACGAGGTTAAGCGCCACGAACTCGACCGCGATGACGAGGCCAACCCGCCCGTTCACCCCGCTCCGGCTCGCCCGCCGACCGTCCCCATACTGGGCGACTACGACATTCACCGCTCCCACTGCGGGACCTTTTCCAGTATCCGCCAACTGAGTTCGGGCGAGGTCATGCACTCGGTGTCGGCGCCGGAAGAAGAGGCCAATCGTCTCTACATCACCCAATCGCGGCTAGCCGAACGCCTGCGTCGGCGCACGCCTGACGACACGGAGCCGTTGGTGATTTGGGATGTCGGCCTCGGTGCCGCCTCCAACGCCATGGCGGCGCTTCGCTGCGCCGAGCAACAGGCAAGTGCGCTGGACGCCGAAGCGGTACGCCCGCTGCACATCGTGAGTTTTGAGTGCGACCTTGATCCACTCACGCTCGCCGCCCGCTACGCTTCGGCGTTTCCCCACCTGCGCCATGCTGCGCCGCACGTGCTGCTGCGCGAAAAGCGCTGGGTTAACTCCGCCAACCTGATCGCGTGGACGCTTCACCATGGCGACTTCCTTGCTCACCTCGAAAGCTCGCCCGCGCCCGACCTGATTTTCTACGACCCGTTTTCCGCCAAAACTGACACCGGGCTGTGGACGGCCGAAGTGTTCGGGCGCATTCACCGCCATGCCGGCGCACGTCCCGCCGAGCTCTACACCTACTCGGCGGCCACCTCGGTGCGCGTGGCCCTGCTGCGAGCCGGTTTCTACGTTGGCGAAGGCGTGGGCACTGGGCCCAAGGCAGCCACCACCGTCGCCTTTAGCCGGATCGACCCGGTGGCCGAGCGCCACCCGGCGCGTTTACTCGGCGCCGAGTGGCTCGGCCGCTGGAGTCGCAGCCATTCAAAATACCCTCCCGACGTGGCTCCTGAGGCGCGTCCGGAGTTTGAGAAACGCATCACCGGCCACGCTCAATTTGTCGGCCCGAAGGCCGGCGCTTAGGGGAAAGGAAGAAGTAAAATCTCCGAAGCGCGTTACCCGTGAATCGCCTGCCCCGGAATGGAGGCCAGTCCGAAGCGGAGGTGGCGGTCACTCGATTAGCTCGATCAAGCTGGACCAGTCTTGTTTCAAAGCAGGTCCAGCTTGCTCTCGCGAATCAGCTTACTTGATCGAGATCAACTCGACTTCGAAGATCAGCACGGAACCCGCGGGGATCGGGCCCTGAGTGCGGTTGCCGTAGCCGAGCTCGGCGGGGATAACCAGTTTCCACTTGGACCCAACCGCCATCAGCTGCAGCGCCTCGACCCAGCCGGGGATGACGCCTCCCACGGGGAACGAAATCGTCTCGCCGCGTTTCACTGAGCTGTCGAACACGGTGCCGTCCACCAACGTGCCGTGGTAATGCACCTCGACGGTCTGGTCGGCCGTCGGTTTGGCACCAGTCCCGGCCTTCAGCACCTCGTATTGCAGGCCGGACTCGGTCACGACAACACCGGCACGGGCACGGTTTTCGTTGAGAAACATTTTCCCGATCTGCGCGCCCTCGGCGGCACCTGCAGCGGCCTCGGCCTCTATCTTGTTCTGCACCTCGGAGAACGCGGCGCGCAGATCGTCCTCGGACACGCGCGGTTGGGCACCATTAAGGCCGTCCTGCAGGCCGATGATGAACGCGGACAGGTCGATTTCGACCCCGCCCTGACGGGCGATGTTGCTGCCCACGTTGAGGGCGATGCCGTAGCTGACGCGCTGATCGAGCGTCTCGAAGGTGTTATCAGAAGATGACATGACAGAAGTTTTTGCGGGTTATACTGCGAAGGACGAACCCGAGGTGGTCGCCTTCAAAATACCGCGGCGACCACAGCGACTTGCCGCATCCAGAGCAACCCTGATTCCGCCTGCGTCAGGGGCTGAATCATCTATCGCTAATTCCGCAGCCCGAAATTAGGGTCGCCAGCTCGCGAGGGCACTTGCCTGCGAAAACCAACCCATTTATGGCCAAACCACATCGCCGCCGCGCCGTCACCACCTTCACCCGGGCCTACAGCCACGATCCCCTCGAACGCATCGACTCGATCGGCGGCATCAACTCCGACCGTACCCGCTGGCACATGACGCAAGCCGCCGCCATCTCCGCCATTGAGTCGAGCACCGACGAGTTCTTCATCCTCGCCGACGGTATTCAGGTGAAGATCGTGGTGCTCGTTCACCGCCAACAAAAGTACCTAAAGAGCGAGCGCGAGGCCACCCACCCCGACGACCTGCTGCTCCAGCTGTCGCGTTGACGGCATCTGCCTCGGAATAGGAATTGAGAGAACGAGTAGGAGAACGATAACGATTGCGGAGTGACGACCTCCGTGTCGTCCGTGATCGGAAAGTAGCGCAGACTTCCAGTCTGCTCCGCATCAGTTCCGGCAAAAGCCCGAAGCAGACTGGAAGTCTGCGCTACTTCCCGAAATCGAATTTCACCTCGCCGGCGATCACCTTGAGCTTGGCCTCAAAGGGCTTGCCGGCCTTCGAGATAAAACCCGTCACCACTCCGGTGACCTGCGCCGTGAGCAACTGCTGCACCATGTCCGGGGTAATCTCTTTTTGGGCAATTACCTTCCACACCACGAAGCGGCAGCCGTTGCGCCAGTTGGAGCAACCGTAGGCTTTTTTACCCACCACCACGTCGCCCGCGCACACCGGGCACGCCCCGAGCGACTCGTCGCCGTCAGTCGCCTTTTTCGCCGCCTCGGCCACGTCGTAAGCCGGCTGGCCCTTTTTGTCGAAACGCAGAAACGCAAAAAGCGCCACGCCGTCCACCTCGATGGGTTGCGGCGTCAGGCTGCGTTTGTGAATCAGGATTTCCCTCGCGAGCACCGGCGAGAGCGTTAACCCCCACAGCACTCCCGGCAGGACAAATTTGCAGCCGTCCTTCCACTTCGAGCAGCCGTAGCCGGTGCGCCCGCGCATGACCGGCGCCTGGCATGTCGGGCACGGCCCCAGGTTGGCCAGGTCGATCGTCGCCTCGGCCTTGCCCTGCAAAATCTCGCGCGTGTAGGCGGCGACTTCCTGCATGAACACCCCCGGCTCGTAGTCGCCTCGCTCGATGCGCTTAAGCCGGTGCTCCCAGTCGCCGGTGAGCTCGGGGGACTTCAGTCGCTCGTCTTTCACCAGCGAGATCAGCGCGCGCCCCGAGTCGGTGCTGACGAGGTTCTTTTTGCGCCGTTCGACGTACTGGCGCGTGATCAGCACCTCGATGATCGAGGCGCGCGTGGCGGGCGTGCCGACGCCCTTTTCCTTGAGCGCCTCCTTGAGGGTTTCGTCGGTCACGATCTTGCCCGCCGTCTCCATTAACTGGAGCAGGCTCGCCTCGTTGAAACGCTTGGGCGCGGAGGTTTTTAACTGGGCGGTTTTCGGCTCGTGCGGGTTGCGCTCACCCTCCTGAAAATCAGGTAATTTTTGCGCCGGCTCGGCCTCCTTTTCTTTGTCGTCTGACAGGTCGCCGCCGTAAAGCGCCGCCCAACCCGCGTCGATCAGCACCACGCCACGGGCGCGAAACGGCTCACCGGCCGACTCCGCGTCGACCACCGTCACCGCCCGCACGCAGGGAGGATAAAACACCGCGATGAGGCGCGTCAGCACCGCGTCGTAGAGCTTCGCCTCGTCGCCTTCGAGTTCCCCAGCGAGCACTGGCGTGGGGATGATGGCGTGGTGATCGGACACCTTTTTGTCGTCGATGATACGCTTGGAAAACGGCAACGCGCCGAGGTCGAGTTTGCTGATCTCGGAGGGTTTTAGCGGGCGCAGTTTTTCAAGCAGCGGGCCGATCGTCGGCTGGATATCAGTGCTCAGGTAACTGCTGTCGGTGCGCGGGTAGGTGAGGAGCTTTTTTTCGTAGAGGCTTTGCGCGAGTTTGAGCGTCTGGTCGGCGGTAAAACCGTGGCGCTTGTTCATGTCGCGCTGGAGTGTGGTCAAATCGTAGAGCGAGGGCGGGTGCGCGAGGGTGTTCTTTTTAACAACGCTAGTGATGACGAGATCCTGGCCGGTGGTGCGCGCCACCACGGCCTCGGCGTCGGCCTGCACGGCGAATTTACCCGTGGTGTGTTTGAAACCTGCACCGCGGCAGACGGTGTGAACCTCCCAAAACACCTCGGCCACGAAGCGCTCAACCTCCAGATCGCGACCGACGATCATCGCGAGAATGGGCGTCTGCACGCGGCCCAGGCTCAGGAGCAGGTTGCGGCGGCCGTATTCGACGGTGAAGAACCGCGTGGCGTTGAGCCCCACGATCCAGTCGGCCTCGCTGCGGCAACGCGCCGCGTGGTAGAGCCGGTCGAAATCGGCGCCGGGCTGCAGTTTGGCGAAACCCTTTTCGATGGCCTCGTTGGTGAGCGAGCTGATCCAGAGGCGGCGGACGGTTTTTTGCTCACAGCCCGACCACTCCAGAATGTAGCGAAAAATGAGTTCACCCTCACGCCCGGCGTCGGTTGCGCAGACGATTTCCTCGGCCTCAGTGAAGAGTTTTTTAACCGTATCGAGTTGTTGGACTGCGCCCGCATCGCCACGCGGACGCAGGCGGAATTTTTCCGGAATGATGGGCAATTGGGACAACCGCCACGGCTTCCAGTCGGGGTTGTAGTCCTCAGGCTCCTGCAATTCGACGAGGTGGCCGAACGCCCACGTGACGGCCCAGCCGTTGCCCTCCAGCCAGCCATTGGCGCGCTTGGACGCGCCGAGGTGTTTGGCGATGTCGCGGGCGACGGAGGGTTTTTCGGCAAGGACGACTTTCACTGAGGGCTAGCAATGGGTTTGGCGTGCGCAGGTCGATTCCAATCACGAAGAAGTAGGTCTGGCCGTAGGGGGCCGAAAAGTAGCGCAGACTTCCAGTCTGCCTCGGGCCGCTTGCGCTGAACTGAAGCGGAGCAGACTGGAAGTCTGCGCTACTTTTTCCAAGCACCGACGACACGGAGGCCTTCCCTCCGCGCTTGCCTCGCCCTCGGGGCCCTCGCCAGACTCCGCGCTTTTAACGTCCACCAACCCGCCCATGCCCGCCGCCACCCCTCCGTTTATCTTCGTCTGCGGTGCCGATGACTACCTCGTCAATCGCCTGGGGAAATCACGCTACGACGAGCTGACTGCGGACGTCACCGACGAGTTCGCCCGCGAAATCCTCAGCGGCTTCGCCAACAACGTCGGCGAGGTGGAAACCGCCATCAACCGCTTCCGCGAGAGCGTGCAAACCGTCTCCATGTTCGGCGGCAAACGCGTCATCTGGTTCAAGGACGTCAACTTTTTGGCCGACACCGTCACCGGCCGCGCCGAGAGCACCCTCAAGCTGGTCGAGGACCTCAAGGAAATCCTCGCCAAAATCGACCCCGAGCAGGTCGCCGTGGTGTTAACCGCCGCCCCGGTCGACCGCCGCCGTGCATTCCCCAAATGGTGCGAAAAAACCGGCGATTTCACCCTGGTGGGCGGCGAGGGCGAAGGCGGCGCTGATGCGCTCGCCGGGGTCATCCTCGCCGAGGCGCGCCTGCTGGGCGTCTCCTTTGGCGAAGGCGCCGCGCAACTGCTCCTGGCCAAGGTCGGCACCAACACGCGCCTGCTCATCGAGGAGACGCGCAAGCTGGCAACCTACGCCCAAAGCGACGCGGCCACGGCCAGCGGAAAGCAGGTTGTCATCGAGGAAATCCACGTCGCCGATCTCACCGCTAACACCGCCGAGGGCGATTTCTTTGAGGCGGCCGAGGCGTTTTTCGCCGGCAACCTGCCGTGGACGATGACCGCGCTGCACCACCATTTTTTCACCGGCGGCGACGCCCGCCCGATCATCAGCGCGCTGCAAAACCGCAACCGCATCCTCATCCAAGTGCGCGCCCTGGTGGACGCCGGCGAAGTGCGCGTAGGCCCGCGCGGGCTCGATGGGTTGCCCAAGGCGATACCGACCTACGGGCGCCATTTCGTGGGCGCGCCGGAGAAGAGCTCGTTTAACCTGTTTAGCCAAAACGCCTGGTACGTGGGCAAACTCGCCGGCTCGGCCAAACTGCCGAGCCTGCGCCGCCTGATCGACAACCAGCAGGAGTTCATCCGCGCGTTTGAGGAGATCGTGCAACGCCCCAACGAGCAAAACGAGGTCCTGCGCGAGATGGCGGTCAGGTGCCTGTCGGCCGCCTGAGAGCGGCCGACAAATCCCAGATCCCAAAGGCGCAAATTTCAAAACGGAAAATCCCAAGGGCTAAACCTCAACTGATTAAGCCGCGAAAGAACGGTTCCTCGACAGTTCCAGTGGGTAGATAAAGGCTGCCCAATCATTCGGCATCCAGAGTGGTGTCACAGAGGAAATCCGGAGCCCAGACACAGAGGCCACGGAGGCAAGCCGTTCAAATCTAGCAACAAGCCAATTCAATAGAACGAGTTAACAAGCTAGGCCGAGCCGAGTAATTCGGCGGTTTTTGAGTTATCGAAGTCGTTGAGGCCTCCCATGTCCGAGCTCCGTGGGCTGGGCTCCGTGGCCTCTGTGTAACATGCCGAGGTTCGGTTTTCATCCCGACGACCCAACGGAAACGTCGAAGAACCGAAAGAACGCAGGGATCGCATAGAAAAACAGGGTGTTTGATCTTTGTGCTCCTTGTGTTTCTTTGCGGCCAAACTGCCTTGGTTTTATCCGGCATGACCGCCTAAGCCCACCGACCACCTAAGCCCACCGACCACCCTTATCCATGTCCGCCGACCTCACGCTTTCCTCCGCCCGCCGCGGCCTGATTTTCGCCCTGCTGGCGGTCTCGCTCGTCTGCAACATCGGCTCCCTGCTCACCCCGTTCATGGACCTGCGAGTTGGCCCGTTTTCCGATCCGTACTCGTTGATCCGTTCGGTTAAAATGATGTGGTCGCAAGGCCTTTACGTGCTCGCCGTGTTGGTGGTGGGGTTCTCGGTTTTCTTCCCCTTCGCCAAACTCGGTGTGCTGACCTGGGTCGCCAGCGGGCGGATACTCGACGAGCGCCGCCGCCGCTGGCTCGGGGTGGTCGAAAAATTGGGCAAATGGTCGATGCTCGATGTGTTTCTGGTATGCCTGATCCTCACTCTCACCTCCGGCCAAATCATGGTCGGGGCCAAACCCCTGATCGGCATACCGCTGTTCGTGAGCGCGATTTTACTGAGCATGCTGTGCGGCGAACTGCTCACCGCCGTCCTGCGCCATGAACTACCCGCGCACCCACACCGGCCGTCGGCGCGCGCCGGTCTTTACCTGCTGCTGCAAGGCGTCGCGCTGCTCGGCACGCTGACCCTTCCGATCCTGCGCATCCACGACTGGAAACTGACCGACCACACCTACAGCGTGCTCACGGTGGTGCCGACCCTGTGGGCTAAAAACTCCCCGGTTTCCGCCGTGGTGGTGGCCGCCTTTCTCATCGTTGCGCCGCTGGTGGGCTGGCTGGCCACTCTGCGGCATTGGTGGCAGCGGCGGGCAGGCCGGTCGGCCGGACGCAGCCAAGCGTTGGCGCACGTGTTGCAACGCTGGAGCATGCTCGACGTATTCGGCCTAGCGCTGGCGATTTTCTTGGTGGAAGGCGACTACCTGATGCGTACCGAAGTGCGTTGGGGCGCGTTGTGCTTACTCGCGATGCTGGCGCTGCAAAAAGCCTTCCAACTGGCCCTCGCCCGCGCGCTGCCGGAGGAGTGAGCGGGCCGAGGTCGGATTCTGAACCGGAATTTTAACGCAAAGTTCGCCAAGACCGCAAAGGACCGATCCTAGGCCCGACTTCTTAGCGTTCTTTGTGATCTTAGCGTTAAAACTCCGCATCAGTCAGACACCCGTCCACGTTCAGCTACCTCTATCCGACACTTTAAATGTTGTACTCTTTATCAGCCAAACCGGGTCTTTAACGCAAAGTCGCAGAGGCGCAAAGAAAGCATTCGCTCAAAACGAGTTGTCTCATACTTCGCGCCTTAGCGTCCTTGCGTTAAAAGGCCTGAACAGCTGTGTAATGGGTATTACTGCCTACTAGCGCGTTGGCATAAGCGTTTCCACGCGGTAAAACTTTTGCGCCCCAGCAGTGACAGCCGCTAAGTTGACGTCTCCGTCGATCGGTTCGCCAGGGTCCTCCTGAATCCACGTCACTAAATCGGTGGAACTCCACAGGCGCTGAGTAAGAAGCGGCTCCTCAGGCCAAGTCAGCCGGAGTGCGCCGCCTGTGCCGGAAGTTTGCAACGTGAGCGTAGAACGCATTTGCCGGGCATCATCCACCGAGCTTAGGAAACGGCTCCAACGGCGTAGGCCCTCGTGATTGGCGGTATTAATGATGTCTGCGCCATAAAGTTCTACGTAAGGCGCACTGAACTGGGTCCAGGCACGCTCCAAACCGGCCAACGGCGTTGCGCTGGCGATTTCTGGAGGCCGCACTCCATTGTCACGGGCGGTGAGCGCCCAAGGGCGTAAGGCCTGCAAAAGCGTGTACGTTTGCGTCGAAGCGGTGGCAAGTAACGCGCCAACCCCGGCAGGACTAGGCCCGGTGTCGGAAAGCGTTTCCTGGAAAAAACCAAGCGTGGGCTTACCCGGTTGATTAAATTCCGACAGCAGGCGGGCGAGGATGGTGTCGTCTAACGACGGGCTGGCTACGTTGTCCTCCATCAAGAAGAGCGCGAGGAATCCGTATTTACCCGGAAATGCCTCTCGGCTGAGGCGCACCGATTGCACCACGGCTTCGATGAATCCGTCGCGGGTGTAACCCGAGTGTTGGACCAACACGCCAGAGACTTCACGCAAACCTTGCAGGCCAACGATCGAAGCATCTACCGATTGCAGCACGGGGTGATCGGCGATGCGCCAAGAGGTGCCTTCAACCACATGATTAGAAAGGGCCTGCATAAACGCCGCGTAGGCCGTGAGCGCGTTGTTATCCCACGGCACCACCTGAATTCCGCCAAAGGTCGGATGGGGATTATTCCAAGTGGCGGTGTCCGATCGCGTGAGCACATGATTGGGGACTTGGGAGATAAAAATTTCCAATGTCATGCGCTTGCCTCGGGTGCGCAGCTCTTCGAGTGCGTTGTCGATACGGGTGAAATTATAGATTGGGGACTGAGTCCCTGCGTCAAAGGTTTCGAGGTCGGTCCAAGGGACGCGCAGGGTGTAACCAGCCACGAAATCGTAGTCGAACTTACCGATTTCACCCGCCACATAGCGGGTATCCCCGATGGCAAAAATACCGCATGGCCCGGGCGGTGGCGCGGCGGAGGTCAGGCTGGCTATAAGCAAAAGCCCAAAGGCGAAAATCCCGCGCACCAAGAATGAGGTCGACATGAGAGCAAGTGACGCCCGATACGGCCAACAGGTTACGCAGGGTAGGTCGGGAAGACGGGCTCACGTATTAGGGCCGATGTTGATAGAGGGTGCCTTAACCTTAACTCTTAGGGGGAACGTAGGATGCCGTAGATTGAAATGGTGGAAAGCTCAGGGTTTGTCGACCTTGGGTCAGACTTTTTCCGAGGGCACCGAGATCGACGCTGCTGTTTATCTCAACGATCTCGCGGCTGACCTGATAATCTATGAACCGTCGGATAAACCGATGGGGGATATCGGCGCATTGGCGGAAAAATGAATCCGTACCTGAAAAATTGCTGAATTTTTTTAACGGCGCACGCATGGGAGTGCACTGATAGCAGTGGGATACGGGGCATACCGAAGGGGGAATTCGCCAGTTTAGTGCACGCAAAATAGGGTAACAAAAGACGGTTCTTCTACCGTTCCAGCGGGTTGGGAAACGCCTAAGCCCGACGGTGGCTTGGTGGACAGTAACATGGACTTTGTCGGATTGAGTTCTGACGTACCAATACGGTGCTTTACCCCGCAGGTTTTCCGCTGATTTGATTGAAGGAAAGCGGTGGAGGGGGCTTCAGGGAAAGCCCAACTGTGCCGTTCTACTCGGGAGGTAATCCCGACAGGTAATCGCGCTTGGTCGGCGATTTTTTTAACTTCCCCGCACCCCATGAACGTTCGCCCCATCCCGCCTCTCGCCGAGGCCAGAGAATTTAACGCCAACGAAATCTTTTTCTCAACCACGGATGCCAAGGGCGTAATCCTTTGCGGTAACGACGTATTCGCTCGCGTGAGCGGCTTTAGCAAGGCGGAGCTCTACGGCCAGCCGCATAACATCATCCGTCACCCCGACATGCCTCGGGCTGCTTTCGCCCTGCTGTGGGCCAATCTCCATCAGGGGCGGCCCTTCGCCGGCTATGTTAAAAACATGGCCAAGGACGGCCGGTTTTATTGGGTTTTCGTCGTTGCCGTCGCCGCAAGCAATCAGCGTTACCTGTCGGTCCGCTTTAAGCCCACCACAGCGCTGCTAGGCAAGGTGGAGGCGCTTTACCAGGCCATGCTGGCGTGCGAAAACGACACCCTCGCCGCCGGTGGAACCGAGAAGCAGGCCGTGGCCGCCAGTCTCACGGTGGCCCTCAGCGCCCTCGCGGGGCTGGGCTTCAGCGATTACGATTCCTTTTCCCAGTTGGCCTTGAGCCAGGAAATGAGCGCGCGCAACCCCTTGGCATCCACGGGTATTCCCGCCTACAATCGAATCGCCGCCCTGTTCCGGCACCTCCAGGGCTTTGTTGCGCTCAATCAGGGGCTGCAACAAAAGGCGGCCACTGTTCTTTCCATCGCCGAGGGTTTCCGGCTGCACTCGGTCAACGTCAACATCACGGCCGATCACTTTGGGGAAATGGGCAAAGGGTTGGGCATCGTTGCCGGTTTCCTTGGCGACTGCTCCGGCCAGATGGCTAGGGGGACCGACGCGCTCCATCGCCACATCGATGAAGTGGTGCGCATGACCGAAATGGTGAACACCCAGATTTCCGTGGCGCATTTGCAAATGGAGATGATCCTTTTCTGTCAGGCCGAGCAGGCGGCGAACCCAGGCGCAGGCGACCCAGGCGAGTTGGAGGTGCTCGAGGAGTGTTTCGCCGCCAGCAGCGAGGGGACGCTGCGGGCGATGGAGTCGTTCCGAGCGATTCTACCTCACTTGTGCGAGGATCGGGATTCGATCACGCGGACCGCGTTGATCATCGAGATGACCCAAGTATTAGGTAATACCGAAACGGCACGCATCCCCAAAAGTGAGGCGTTGGTGAGCATGTTCGCCGAGTTTCGCACCAAAATGACCGCCACTCGCGCCCAGCTCGACGAACTGGCGCGGGTTATTGACCGGATCGCCGAGATCACGGTGCTCGCCAAGGCGGCTTGAGTGCCACGAAGGGACTGCGCCGGGGTTAAGTGCGGGAGGTTGGGCTGAATCTTTGGGGTGGCGAACCGAGGGCGGCGCGGTTTTGCTTCGGCCTCGCTTGATATCCGCGCGCAAACACATCGATTACACCCTGGGTTTTATCGCACTGGGGTTGGGGACCGCGGCTCGCGAGGAGTTGGCGCACCTGAGCCCGGCCGAGTTGTTACACGCCGACAGCCTGCCAGCCCGCCTGGAAATCGCCATGCTCGAGGAGGTTTGGGACGAGGTGCCGCTGCTCGCGCATCAAGCCACCGAGCTCGACCCCAAGCAGGAGCGCCCGTGGATCGCGTGGGCTTATGCCTTGCGCGAGCAACAGCAGGTCAGCGCCGCCCGTGATGTGCTCCTGCGTGGCGAGCGTGCCATAACGCAGCCCAGCGCGCTGGTCGGTTACAACTTGGCTTGCTACTTCTGCCTGTTGGGCGACTTGCCCGAGGCCATGCGCCGACTCAAAACGGTATTCGCCCGCGAACCCGCCTGGAAGGCCGAGGCGGCAACCGACCCTGATCTCGCGGCGCTGCGGCCGGATTATAAGGGTTAACCCATTCCGTTTTGGGAAGCCCTCCGCGTTGTTCATGGGTCCATCCTTTTTATGAAATCCCCTATCGTCATCTTGCTGCTTTGTGCAGGGCTGCTGGGCCTAACCGGGTGCCAGAACTTCGAGCACCGCGTGAAGCAAAAAGCAGCTTTGGTCGCCACGTTAGATGACGCGACTCAAGCGCGGTTAAAGGCGGGCGAAATTCGCATCGGCGACAGCGAGGATCTGGTTTACCTGGCACGCGGAAAACCCGACGAAAAAAAGCTGACCACCACGGCCAGCGGCGAAACCACCACGTGGGTTTATAACCGCTATTGGCGGGAGTACCGGGGGGAAACAGCCGGCGGTTTTCAGCCCCGGGTGCGCCGCGACCCGACCACCGGCGCGACCACCACCTACATGGAGCCGGTCTATCGGCCGGTTTATAGCGATCGCACCCAAGCAGTCCTGCGGGTTACGTTCACCGAGGGAAAAGTGTCTGCCATCGAGCGCCCCCAATCTTGAACGAGGGCGAGCGGGTTATTTGCCTTCTGCGGCGGGCAGCGTGTACACGAAATAGCCCGCGTTCTCGTAGCGCAACTGGGCCGACGGCGGGACGTCACCTCGGCGACTGGGGGAGAGTAATAGGTAGGTCGGCTTAAAATCGCGGATGAGCCGGTGCAGAGAATCAGGGGCGATCCCGCGTACGCTGACCGTGGGGTGATGGTGCCACCACGTCGCTTCGGTACCGCCATCGAGCGGGTCACTGAAGGCGATCAGCACGCCGGGCGGTTGGGTTTTGAGGTAGGCGGCGGCGGCGCGCATCTGCTGGTAGTCGCGCAGGTGTTCGCGGTCGTAGGCGTAGTATTTGGCAGGGGAGCCGGTCAGGGCGATTTGCACGGCCCAGAAGGCGAGGCTGGCGAGTGTGGTAACGGCCAACAGGGTTCGGATTGCGGTCCGGTGGCGGAGATGAGTGAGGAGTTGCGCGCCGCCGAGGGTGGCGAGGATCAGCACAAAGGGCAGGATGAGAACAAGGAATCGGTACTTGAACTCGGGCCAGCCCAGGCACGGCGCGGCGATGGCCAAAACCACGGCGAGCAAACTCAGGAGCGAACGGCGTTGCGCGGCCGGTGTACGCCATACTGTGACGCCAAAAAAGGCGGCCAGGCCGAGGCCGAAGACGCCGGTTTCCAGTCCAAGATGCAGCAAAAAGTGTCCGCTGCTGGCGAGAGCGAGGCTCAGGTAGGGGCCCACGTGCTGCCAGCCGAGTGCGCCCACGGCGTAATGGATGCCGGACGGATCGTCCTGGATTGTTACGAGACCGAGTTTACCCGGCAGGTAAAAGGTCGAGGTGGAGTGGAGCAGGGTGCCGAAGTGGGCGTAGTTCCAGGCTAGGAGTGGCGCAAGGAGCAGGGCCGTTGTTACGAGGTAACCGGTGAGCAGGCGCAGGCGAGAGCGCGTGCCGGGGCGGGGGTTAAGGGCGAGGCCAAAGAGGCCTGCGGGCACCAATAACATGCCGGCGCCGTGGACTTGCCAGGCGAGCGCCGCGCCGAAGCCGGCGAGCAGGGCGCGGTGCCAACCGGGGCGATCGTTGGCGAGGATCGCCAGCGCCACGGCGAGGGCACCGGCGGCAACCGCAATGTAGGGGCTGCCGTTCGCGGAAAAATCCACCAGCATCGGGTGCAACGCGAGCACCAGACCGACCACGGTGATGCGCGCGTTGTCCGAGGATGCCTGAGGCTGGGCCGACGCGGTGCCGATGACGCGGGCCTGGGGCGGTTGGAGGAGGGAACGGGCCAGCGCCATGCCGAGAGCGATGACCGCCAAACCGCACAGCAGGCTGAGGATTTTGAGGGCGGCAAACTCATCAAGCCCAGCTGGCAGCGAGGCGAGCAGGCCGGCCAGCCACGACCACGCGGGGGGATGCTGGCTGACGGGGGAACTTAACGTGAGGTACGGCGTGGGGTCGAAAAAATCGAACTTGCCGGGGTAATCGAGGCGGCCTGTTTCGCTCCACTGGCGGGCGACCAGGGCGTACAGGTTAACATCGCCAAAAAGCCGGTCGTTCCAGGCGAAGGCAATGAGTCGAGTGAGCAAGCCGAGGCCGAGGATGGGCCAGAGCCAGGAACGGGCGCGGGGCGCGGCGGGACGAAGCGACTCCGTGGTTGCGCTCTGGGGGGCTGTAGGGGCGGCTGATGGCAGGATGAATTCCGGGTTCATGCGCGGGGCGGCGGAACGGGGCTTTTCTGGAGGTAGCGCAGACTTCCAGTCTGCTTCTCGCCTGCGCCGCTTGTCGCCCCGAGCAGACTGGAAGTCTGCGCTACTTGGCTGCCGCCGACGGCGAGCGTGGCGAGGGCGCGGTCGAGGCGTTGCAGGGCATCGTCGATGTCGGCGTCGGTCATTGCCGCACTGATAAACCAGTTGTGGTGCGGGTGAATAAACACCCCTTGCGCCACCGCGGCGGCACACAGGTTTTGCGTGCGCAGAAACGACGGGTCGTCGGCCACCCGCACGTAGGGCATCGCCGGCGGGCCGCTCGCCGCCAGCGGGATTCCGTGTTTGGCCCCAAGCGCCAAAAAGCCGTCCACAAAACGGCGTCCGGTGGCGGCGAGTTTTTCGGGGATGTTGTCGCGCTCGATGATCGCGAGGGTGGCCAACGCCGCCGCCATGGGCGCGGGGTCGTTCCAGTAGCTGCCGGTTAAAAACACGCGGCTGGCGGCGGCTTGGTGAACTACACGCCCGACGCAGGCCGAAAGCGGGTGGCCGTTGGCGAGGGCTTTGCAGTAAACGGCCAGGTCGGGCGTGTAGCCGTAAACCGTATGCGAGCCGTCGCTCGATAGGCGGAAGCCGCAGCGCACGTCGTCTAAAATGAGCAGCGCGCCGTACTCGCGGCAGAGGCGGTTGGCGGCGGCCACGAATTCCGGCGTGGGCAACTGGGAGTCGGCGTACGCCGGGTGGTGGAAGGGCGTGAGCATCAGCCCGGCGACTGCGCCTTGGTGGCGAGCGAAGAGCGCTTCGAGCGCG
>JBILJE010000208.1:0-5801 GCA_044377395.1 Rariglobus sp.
GGGCGGATTTTTCAGCGGAAGGATTTGTCAAACCCGTCGGGGTGGGTACTGGTTTCGCCTTTGGCCGTGTCCAAACACAGCCTGAAGCAACTCCTCATGACCTCTTTTCGCACCGCTAGCTATCGACCCGTTATCGCGTGGTTCGCCGCGCTCAGTTCACTGTGGGTGTTCGGGGTAGTCACCCTCGGAGCCTTCACCACCAGTATCCATGCAGGCATGGCCTTCTTGGATTGGCCGTTGTCCAATGGGTCGATCAATCCCGAAGGCTGGCTGAGCGAAATCGATAAATTCGCCGAGCATTCGCACCGCCTCTTCGGCATGGTGATGGGCTGGCTCGCCATCGGGCTGGTGGTGGGCTTGCACCGCTACGAAGCGCGGGGCTGGTTGCGCAATCTCGGCTGGGCTTCGCTGGGTATCGTGGTGATCCAAGGCGTGTTAGGCGGGACCCGTGTGCTGCAGGATGAGGTCATGGTGCCCGGTTTCGCCATGTCGTTGGGAGAAATGCTGCGTATTCCCCATGGTATTTTGGCCCAGGTTTACGTGTGCACCTTGTTCGCCATCGCTGCGTCGCTGTCGCGCCCGTGGATTGAGGGCATCAAAGCGCAAACCGCCTTCCAGCCTTCCGCCGGCCTGCGGCGCCTGGCTCTGAGCTCGATGTTGCTCATTTTTGTGCAGCTGGTGGTCGGCGCCCTGATGCGCCACAATAACGCCGGGCTAGCGATTCCTACGTTCCCGCTCACGCCCGAGGGCGGTTTGATCCCCTCGCAGTGGGATTTCCGGGTGGCGATCCACTTTACCCACCGGTTGATGGCGCTGATTTTGACCGGCGTTCTGGTCGCTCTCGCGGTGTCGCTCTGGCGCTCGGCAACGACGGGGAGTGGGCATAAATTCGCCGCAGGACTCGTCGGCGGCCTGCTCGTTGTGCAAATTTTGCTCGGCGCAATCACGGTGTGGTCAACGCGAAATCCCTACGCTGCCACCGCCCACGTGATCGTGGGGGCGATTTTATTGGCCACGGTCTTCACAGTAACGTGGTGGACGTACCGGAATTCCTTCGTTAGCCCCCTATCCGCTTCGCTCGCCGCATGACCACCACCGAAACTTCCAGCATAGACGCCACACTCACAAAGGCCCGCTTTGGCGATTACCTCGAATTAACTAAGCCGCGCCTGAGCCTACTCTCGGTAATTACCACGCTGGTGGGCTACGCAGCCGCCCGCCCCGGCTGGCACCCCGTGGAATTCACCGCATTGGTTGCGGGCACGTGCGCGTGCGCCGGGGGCGTGGCGGCGCTCAACCAATGGATGGAAAGCGACACCGACGCGGTCATGCCACGCACGGCCGATCGGCCGATTCCCTCTGGCAAAGTGGCGACGGGGTCGGCCTTTGTGATCGGCGTGGGGCTGTGCGCGGGCGGGCTCGGGGGGCTGTTTACCTATATGTACGGCGGGGCGGCTTTTTTTGCCTTGCTGACCATCATTTCGTACCTGGCCATCTACACGCCGTCGAAACGCTGGTCGCACTGGTCCACTGAAATTGGGGCGATCGCAGGGGCGTTTCCCCCGCTCATCGGCTGGGCGGCGGCAACCGGTGGCGTCACCGCGCTGGGATGGATTCTGTTTGCGGTGCTATTTTTCTGGCAAATCCCTCATTTCATGGCGGTGGCGTGGACCTACCGGAAGGATTATGGGGCGGTTAACTTCCCGATGTTACCGGTGCGCGATAGCGAAGGCGGCAAGGTTGCCCGCTGGTCATTTATCAATTCCGTGGCGCTAATCCTCGTTTGCCTACTGCCTCAGGCACTGGGGCTGGCAAGTCCCTATTACACGGGGGTAACCGTGGTGCTGGGCGTGTGGTTTCTAACGCGCGCCAGCGCATTTCTGCGAAAAAACGACCGCGATCAGAACGCCCGTCGGCTGTTCTTTACAACCATCGGCTGGCTGCCCCTGCAACTGGGCGCGTTGGTGGCCGACCGGTTTATTTTCTGAGCGGAAAGCGCAAAACTTAACACCGTTAATCTATTTCACAAATTCGGACCCTCCCCAATGACCCTTAACGACATCCCCGCGCTGAACGCCGGACTCAACGCCCTAGCCACCGTGCTCATCACTGCGGGCTTCATCTACATCAAAACCGGCCGCAAAATCGCGCACCGCGCCTGCATGCTGGCGGCCGGGGGCGTCTCGGCGGTTTTCCTAGTCGGCTACATCGGCCACAAAATCCTCAAGGGCATGGCGGTGGGAGCCGGCGAGGCCGTCCACACCCAGTTCGGCGGCGAAGGCGCCATCCGCACGGTTTATTTTGTGATGCTCATCAGCCACATTCTTTTGGCGATCAGCATCGCCTACCTGGTGCCCAAGACCTTTGCCCTCGCCCTCAAAGGCGATTTCGAGCGCCACCGCAAATGGGCCCGCGTGGTCTTTCCCATCTGGTATTACGTTAGTATAACCGGCGTACTGGTTTACTTTTTCCTCTACCAGTGGTGGCCCGCCACCCCATAAAACAGGCCTGCAGCTGCGCTTCGCCGACTACATCATTTGCTTATGCCGTCCAGCATGCGTGTTTATGGCTTGAAATGCCTCGCCGCATCCTGACGCTCAGAGCACTTATCCACTTTTGATTCATCCCGTTTGACTCGCCCGCCCTACCGACTTTTCGACAAATGACCTTAACGTCTATTTATCAGTTCATTAAACACCGAGCGCTGCCCTGCGCGGCCGTTGCCGTTGTGCCGCTGTACACCGGCGGTTGGTTAAACTGGCTCACAGGCCCCCAATCCACCTTCGACACCCAGGGGCCGGTCGCGCGCTCGCAGCTCGATGTTTTTTACGTCACTTGCTGGGTAACCGGCATCACCTTTGTGATCGTTGCTAGCATCTTGGCTTATGCCATGATCCGTTTCCGCGCCCGCAAAACCGATGACCCCAAGGCACTCCCGCCTGATCCCGGCCATGGCAATCCGCTTATCGAACTCAGCCTCATCGGCCTGTCCGTGCTCGCCCTGGTTTTTATCGCGGTGCCCACGCTTAAGGCGATCTGGTACACCTACGACGTTCCCGCCGATCAAAAAGCCAACGCCTACGAGGTCAACGCCACCGGTCTCCAATGGTGGTTCCGCTTCGACTACCCCAAGGAGCAGATCGACGGGGTAGGAAACCTCACCACTGCCAACGAATTGGTCATCCCTGCCGGTCGCCCCGTGCGCATCAACCTTCGCACCGCAGACGTGATCCACTCCTTCTGGGTCCCCAAACTTGCTGGCAAAGTCGACATGATCCCCAACCGCGGCAACCACCTGTGGCTACAAGCCGACGCCCCAGGCTATTTCTGGGGCCAATGTGCCGAATTTTGCGGTGAATCCCATGCCGTCATGCGCTTCCGTGTGATTGCCCTGGCCGAAGCAGACTTCGCCGCTTGGGTCGCGCACCAAAAGACCAACGCCCGCAGTGTGGCCGCTGACGCCACGCCCGCGACACCCCCCGCAGCCGCGTACTTCTACATTAATCGAGGCCGTAACGCCCCAGGCTACTCAGCCGAATTTGACGCAAACCCATTCGCAGCATGGAAAACTCAACAGGAGATCAACCCGGGAGAAAATCCCGCAGCCATCGCCCAGGGCCGCCACATTTTCCAACAAAAAGGCTGCGTCACCTGCCACGCCGTTCGCGGCAACGAAGGCCAGGGTGTGACAGGTCCTGACCTGACCCATATCGGCTCCCGCACCACCATCGCCGCCGGTCTCATGGAAAACACCCCGCAAAACCTACATCATTGGCTCACCCTCCCCAACGAGCTTAAGCCCGGCAACAAGATGTATGTCGGCGTGCCCACCGGAGGCGGTAACGTCATGGCCGGGTATCTCAACATTGACCGCGCGACCGGTGAAACCACTGGCCACAACATCGTGGTCAGCGATGAAGAAGCCCGGAGCCTCGTCGCCTATCTGCACAGCCTGAAGTAACCTTTTTCATTTTAACGAACGCCGCCGCCACCATGTCTGCCCAATCCCAAACCCAATCCGCCGGCCACGCTGGCCACGCCGCCGCTCCCGTGGAGAAGCGTTCCTGGCTACTCACCCGCCCCACTGCCAAGACAGGTCTCATCAGCTGGTTAACCACCGTTGACCACAAGAAGATCGGCCTGCTCTACGGCATGTCCGCACTGTTTTTTTTCCTGGTCGGCGGCTTCCAAGCGCTGCTGATCCGCCTGCAACTCGCAGTGCCCAACAACACGCTCATCTCCCACCAGCTCTACAACGAGTTGTTCACCATGCACGCCACCACCATGATCTTCCTGGCGGTCATGCCCCTGTCGGCGGCGTTTTTTAACTACATGATGCCGCTGCAGATCGGCGCCCGCGACGTCGCCTTCCCGCGGCTCAACGGCTTCGCCTTCTGGGTGTTTTTAGTCGGCGCGATCGTCCTGAACATCGGTTGGTTTGTTAAGTCCGGAGCCCCCGATGCTGGTTGGTTCGGTTACGCCCCTCTCACCTCAACGGCCTACTCCAACCAGTTCACCAGCGACATGTCCACCGACCTGTGGGTGATGGGACTGCAAATTTTGGGACTTTCCTCCGTGGTCGGCTCGCTCAACTTCATTGTCACCATCATCAACATGCGCGCTCCCGGCATGACCATGATGCGCCTGCCGGTGTTCACCTGGATGACCTTGTTCACCGCCTTCCTCATCATCCTGTCGTTCCCCGCCATCACCATCGCCCTCGTCGAATTGATGATGGACCGCTCCTTCGGCACCAGTTTCTTTGACGTTTCCAACGGCGGTTTACCGATCCTGTGGCAGCACCTGTTCTGGATCTTCGGTCATCCTGAGGTGTACATCCTAATTCTTCCAGCGATGGGCATCGTTTCGGAAATTCTCCCAACCTTTGCGCGTAAGCCGCTCTTCGGTTACCCGATCATCGTATTCTCGGGTGCCACCATCGGGTTCCTCGGTTTCGGGGTATGGTCGCACCACATGTTCACCACCGGCATGGGTACGGTTGCAACTGCCGCCTTCTCGTTGCTAACGATGGCGATTGCGGTTCCCACGGGTGTTAAAATGTTCAACTGGATCGGCACCCTCTGGGGTGGCACGCTGCGCATGACCACGCCGATGATGTTCGCACTCGGATTCTTGTGGATGTTCATGATGGGCGGCTTCTCCGGTGTGATGCACTCCGCCGCACCGGCCGACGCCCAGCAGCAAGACAGTTACTTCGTGGTGGCCCACTTCCATTACGTGCTGATCGGCGGCTCGGTTTTCGCCCTGTTGGGTGGCATCCAGTACTGGTTCCCCCTGATCTTCGGCCGCAAGGTGTCGGAAGCCTGGGGCAAAGCGTCGTTCTGGGTCATTTTCGCGGGCTTTAACATCACGTTCTTCCCGATGCATTTCCTGGGCCTAAACGGCATGCCCCGCCGCACAGCGGTTTACGACGGCAACATGGGTTGGAATGAGGCAAACATGATAGCCACCATTGGCGCGTTGATCCTCGGTGTTGGCGTGGCGATCTACTTCTGCGTCATGGTCTATACCTATTTTAAGGGTGAAAAAACCACCCACGACGAGTGGGGTGCGCGCACCTTGGAGTGGACCGTTCCGAGCACGCCGCCGCCCGAGCATAACTTTGATGTTATCCCGACCGTTCATGCCCGCGACGCCTTCTGGGATGAAAAGACCCACGCGGAGCGAACCGCCAAGGACAAGGCTGCAAGCGCTCTGGCCGAGCAGTCCCACGGTGGCATCCACATGCCCAGCCAATCCTGGTTCCCGCTGGTGGCCGCCATCGGCCTGCTCATCGGTGC
>JBILJE010000262.1:0-4438 GCA_044377395.1 Rariglobus sp.
GCTGCAAAAGAGCCTTAATCGGCTCTCCAGCGGTTCGAAAATCGTCAATCCCTCGGACGACGCCGGCGGTTTGGCCGTGTCGATGAAACTTAGTGCCACGGCCAAGCGTCAGGGCGCGGTTAATAGTAATATCGGCAATGCCGTTTCATTACTACAAACCCAGGACGGTGCGCTTAAAGTGGCCGGCAAGATCCTCGATCGTATCAGCGAGCTGCGCACGCTCAATGATGACGTCACCAAGAGCACCGGCGACAAGGCTAACTATAACACCGAGTTCGTGGCATTATCTAGCCAGTTGACTGCCATTAGCTCGGAGAAGTTCAACGGTGTCGCGATGTTCGGAACCAGTTCCGGTGCCACGGTGTTCGCCACCGAAGACGCCTCTACTGCCAGCCAGATATCGGTTGCGGCTCGTGATTTGACGAGCTCCGCTTCAGGTATGGGGGCGGTCACCGCTGCCACCGCTCTGGGGCAGATCGCCTCGATCGACACGGTGAAAACCGCGATCGAAAACATCGCTACGATGCGTGCCTCCAACGGTGCCGAACAAAGCCGACTCGGCTTCGCCTCGGAACTGTTGACCGTCAACAAGGCTAACCTGGAGGCGGCGACGAGTCGGATAACCGACGTAGATGTTGCGGAAGAGTCTACCCAGTTGGCGCGTTGGAATACGATGGTCTCGGCGGGAACGTCGATGCTTTCGCAGGCCAATCAGAGTGCGCAAACCGCGCTGCGGTTGCTTCAGTAATAACATGCTCCGTCTTGGTTGGGTTCAAAGTTACCCTGTCCGCATCTGCGGGCAGGGTTCTTTTTATGAATAGAACCTAATAATGATGGCTAAAAATCGCTGCAGCGCATTGGACTACAACCCCTTAAAGTCTCAATCATCCGGCCAGACCGCTCTCTCTCGGATGCAATTCAAACCCTTCGCACAGCACAAATGAACCCCACGACACGGACCATTGCTACCCATGATGCGCTCACACACCAAACGGTGGGTGATCCCAACGGCTTACATTTCCGCTTCTTGCCAGGCGGTCACCTGCATAGCGTGCGTTCTGGTCCCCATTTTCTGGTCAACTTGACCTTTGGCTGTCCACTGGCCGGCGGAATGCAGCGTCTGATCGTGGAGCTGACCGACGCTCATCAGCGTCGCGTGGTCACCTTGGTCGGGGCCAACTCAACCGCCTTGTTTTCAGCCAATAGCAGCCACGCCATCTGGCGGCAGGCTTCGGATGGCATCGAGCTTACCGCCACCCTCGCGGTCGCCCCGGCCGACAACCGTTGGGACCTGTCTATTGCGTTGGTTAACCACTCCAATGCCGCCGTTACCTGGCGTGCCTTCCATGGTATCGACGTCGGTCTGTGCCCGCCTGGCGGGGCCCGAAACAATGAGGCCTACACCAGCCAGTACATCGACCACCGTCCCCTCAACCACCCGACTTTCGGCAAGGTATTGGCCACCCGCCAAAACATGTCGGTCGATAAGCGCAACCCCGTCCTCGTCCAAGCCTGCTTGAATGGCTGCGATGCCTTCGCCACCGACGCCCGCGACGTCTTCGGTGGTCCGCTTAACCGTCCGTCCTTGCCGCTCTGCTTGGCCGAGCCCGCCGTGCCGTTGCCCGGTCTGCGCCAGTTGGAATCCTCCTACATCGCGTTACTCAGCCGACCGCTGACCACCGCAGCCGGTGCGACCAGTGAGTGCCGTTTCACCGCCGTGCTGGTCATGGACCACCCAGCTGCCACCACAGACGCCGATCTGGCCTGGGTCGAAAAATTGCCCGCGCCGGCTCCGTCCGCTCTGGGCAATGCCAGCGTCGCACCGGCACCTGGTTTGTTCCGCGAGCCCCAGATGCTGCATGGCTCAGAGCTCAACGAGCCCGACATCAGTGCCCTCGTCCCTGGCGCATGGGAACAGGTCGAGCGAAGCCCTTCGGGCGTGCTCTGGTCGTTCTTCACCGCCGGCGATTCCCGCCATGTGGTGACCCGCGCCAAGGAGCAGGCCAGCGCCCGCCCCCACGCTAATATCCTGCGCAGCGGCGGCGGCGATTATCCTGACGCCTCCCAGTTGACCACCACCACCTACATGGCGGGCGTGTTTAACGGTCTGCTCAGCAGCGGCCACGCCTCGTTCCACCGCCTGCTCAGCTTCCCCCGCGAATATTGCGGCCTGATCACCTCCGTCGGCCAGCGCGTCTGGCTGCGTGAAGCTGGCGAATGGAAGCTCCTTGGCGTGCCGTCTTGCTTCGAAATGGCGCTGATGCAGACCCGTTGGATCTACCGTCTCGCCGACCGCACCATTGAGGTCACCGTCAGCGCCGATTCGGTTGCGAGCCTGGCCCGTACCACCTTCACGGTCCTCGCCGGTGCCCCCGCTGAGTTCCTCATCACCCACGGTCTGATCGCCGGTAGCGGCGAATACGACGAACCCGCCACGCTCGAAATCGATACGGCCACGGCTTCAGTTAAAATCCAAGCCAGTCCCGATGGCCTGTTCCGCAAAGCCGATCCGACCGGCCACTTCATCCTCCGTGCGACCGAGGCGAGTGCGATTCAGCGCATCGGTGGTGCAGAAATCATCCCTGGTGGCGCGTCCAACCAGGCCATGCTCGTCCTGCACACCCAAGTGGTGAGCACGGTTGCCATAGAAATCATCGGTCACACCGCCTTGCCCGTTGCGCCGCAGTCCAAGCGCACCTGGCAGGACGACGCCTGCGCGATTTCGCTGACCAGCGCCCATCCCGAGGTTCAGCGCATTAATCACATCCTGCCCTGGTTTATCCACAACGGCATGATCCACCTCACGGTGCCGCACGGTTTGGAACAGTATAACGGCGGCGCCTGGGGTTCGCGCGACGTCACCCAAGGTTCAATCGAGCTGTTACTATCGCTGGGCCGGTTCGAGGCCTGCCGCGACATCATCCTGCTCACCTACCGCCACCAGTTCAAAGATGCGCACTACTGGCCGCAGTGGTTCATGACCGATCCGTTCGGCTTTATTCAAACACCGCACTGCCACGGCGACATCCCGCTTTGGCCGCTCAAGGCCCTTTGCGATTACCTCGAAGCCACCTCGGACTTCGCCCTCCTTGACACCCAGGTTGCCTGGACCCAACCCGGCTCGGCCGCCACCACTGCCGAGACCTCGACCCTGTTCGACCACGTAGTCGCCAACATCGGTTGGCTGCGGAATAACTGCGTTCCCGGCACCGCCCTTCAGCGTTATGGCGACGGCGACTGGAACGATTCACTCCAGCCCGCCAAGCCCGAGTTCCGCGACCGTCTGGTCAGTTCGTGGACGGTGGCGCTCAGCTATCAGGTGCTCCGCCGCCTGGAGGAGCTTAGTCGGCGGAGCGGCCGCGAATTCCCTCGTTTGGCCGGCTTTGCCAACGCCGTATCAGCCGACTTCCATCGCCAGTTGATCATCGAGGGCTCGATCTGCGGATTCTATCTGTTCGACGAGAACTCTTCGACCACCGGGCAGCCGTTGTTGCACCCGAAAGATAGTCTCACGGGCATAAAGTATAGCCTGATTCCGATGACCCGTTCGATGCTGGGCGGCCTGCTCACGCCAGCTGAGGCCGAGCACCACGATAAACTCATCAAGCAGCACCTGGTTGCAGCCGATGGTGCCCGCCTGATGGATCGCCCGCCGGCCTACCGCGGAGGGATCTCAGAGATATTTCAACGTGCTGAACTTGCCGCCTGTTTCTCCCGCGAGATCGGTATTTTCTACACCCACGCCCACCTGCGCTACGTTGAGGCGATGGCCCGTCTCGGCCAAGCCGACGCCGTGCTCGCCGCCTTCGGCCAGGCCAATCCGGTGGAGATCAAGAAGTCGGTCCCCAACGCGCTGCCTCGCCAGGCCAACGCCTACTTCTCCAGTTCAGACGCCGCCGTGGCCTCCCGCTATGAAGCCGCCGAGCGCTACGACGACATTAAGGCCGGCAAGGTCGCCGTGGACGGGGGGTGGCGTATCTATTCGAGCGGTCCGGGCATCTTCCTCAACTTGATTGTTACCCGCATGCTGGGCCTGCGTACGTACTATAGTCATCTGGTCATTGATCCGGTGCTGCCCCGCGCGCTCGATGGCCTGTCCGCTACCGTGCCATGGGAAAACCACACCCTGGAGGTGCACTTCAACGTCAAGGAAGGCACGCACACCCCGCTTGAAGTCAGACTCAACGGCACCGCACTCCAATCGATGGGCCTCTCCGAAAACCCCTACCGTACCGGCGGTTGGTTGGTGGACCTTAGCGCCTTCAGAAACCAGCTTGTTGCAGGAACCAACACGCTGGAGATCAAGCTCTGATCTCATCGCATCAGCAACCAAGGCGACAAACATCAAACAACGGAATTTTTAACCGCTAATGAACGCTAATATACGCTAATTCAGAAGCGCTGGATCACTGGTTTTCATTAGCGGTAAACTGGTTCG
>JBILJE010000210.1:0-5705 GCA_044377395.1 Rariglobus sp.
CCACCACCGGCTGGTGGGTGGTGCTGTCGAAGCGTATCTCGAAAAAGCGTTGCACGGCCCATAGAAAATAATCGGCCGCCTGAAGGCAGACGCGGCGAGTGGGATCGGAGACTTCGACGACCCATTGACCTTTGCGGCGATAGCCAAAGCGGCTTTCAAAGGCGGCATCTGCCTCAGCCAAGGCAGTGCGGATGGCGTCGTTGCGGTCTTTGCTGCCACGTTTGGCGACGCAGAGCCGGTGTTCGTCGGCAAAGCGGTGCAGGCCGGAGAACAGTTCACCGGTGAGCGCGTCGTACAGGGAATCGGGACGATACCGGTAGGTGGCGGCAGCAGAGCGCTTGGACCGTTCGGCTTGAGCGATGGCCATTTTGTCACCGACTACGGCATGAAAGCGAATGGATGGGCCCTGCTGGCGGAGCAGTTGAAAGACTTCGCGACGCACCTCGGGAAGATCGTCCTTGGCGTGAAACAGGTGGGCGGTCTTTTGGCGGGCAGGTTTGAAAGATTCGACCCCAGCGAAATACGGATCGGCCAGCATGCGGGTGCGCAGGCCGGTGAGCGCGGCGGCGAGTTGGTCCGGTGCGTCCACTTCCAAGACACCGAGCATGAAGAAGCGAGAACAGCCCAAGGTTTCGACGATGAGCGCCCCCTTGTGATTGAACAAGGTGGGGTCGCCGGCCTCGTCAACGAAGTGGTGGAGGACGTCGGGTGAATCGGACGAAAGCGGAGTGCGCGGTTGATCGCTCATGGCATGCTGATTACTCCGACTCGAAGTAGTCACTATCCACTCGTTTGAGGGCGTAGGTTTTGATTGGAGAGACGCCGACTCCGTGCTCGATCATCAATGAGGCCATGCGGTCGCCGTCAATGAGCACGACTTTTTGGCCCTTCTGGCTGATTTTTTCGACATACTCATTCGCCGTAGTGGCAAATTCACCCGAGGTGATGAAGACGCCTTTGCTCGCACCTTGGCCGGCGAGTGCGCCGACAAATGCCTGGAGTTCCTTACGGCCGACCGGGCTTTGCCAGCGTTTGGCTTGGAGGTAGATGGTTTCGAGGCCGAGTCGGTGTCTTCTTTGATAACGCCGTCGATGCCTTCATCGGCGCTGCGCTGGGTGACTTGAGCGGCTTCTGCGCGCGAGCCTCCGTAGCCCATCGCCACCAGTAGATCGACCACCAGTTGCTCAAAGGCGTAGGGATCCATTTTCCTCACGATATCAACCCTGATGAGGTGTCCATGACATGAGACGCATAAATTAACATGCTTTACGCAGCGCGCTTAACGAAAGCGGAAAAGCTGCATCCCAATCGCAGAATCTAAACTTACTCAAGGCATCGAGCTCAAACACAGGTTCCTTCGGGCGGCTCTGGCCCTTGGTTGGAGTACGACGGGTTCTTATACGGACGCCATAAAACTCAACCTTTCCCATTTCGACGCCATTGAGTCGCGCTACCTCGACAACATATTTGGCGAAAGCCTCCGACGAGCGCATTTGCGCAAGGGAATTACCGACGTTTAGCGACTTCATTTCTACCAAAAAGGCCTTGCCGCCGGAATCGGGTGCAGGGTTCGTTAAGAAGACGATAAGATCACACTTGGCGGTTAATCCTGGCGCGTCGCGCCGGAAGAAAGGAAGTGCCTTGTCGATTTTTCCGGTTGATGGAAAATCGAGTTGCACCGCCACACAGCGGCAGCCGGCGTGGAGTTCGAATCGTTTGGTCTTCGTTTGAGGATTTAGATCCTCGATAACGAGCTTGTGTCCTTCAGCCTTGCGTAGGAAATCAGGGTGGATGACGGCATGAAGGTGTTCGATGAGATCACTCATGGTCGGCAGTGGCTGAGTGTGGCTGGGCCGCTTTCGAAGCGATGCTGTAGGATGATTCGTTAAGTTCGTTGATCACCTCATCAAAGGTCGTGGCGAGAATTCCTTCCTCCTGACATATCTCCATCGGTTTCACCTCGCCTCCATCGAAATGCCACGCACGGATCTGATCGGCGGCAATCCCTTCTTCCGCATCATAATTATATTTATCGCGCAGCGCCTTGTGGCCGGGGAACCTGCTATGAAGAAGAATAAGGTTATTCAGTTCCCGAACAAGATAATCGCTGTGGGTGCTGAGTACGACGCGCTGGCCTAGGTTGACTAATCGCACGAGGAGTCGGGCTAGCTTGCGTTGATTATCTGGATGGAGGTTAAGCTCGGGTTCGTCGATCATCAGCACGTCGCCTTTGCGGGCGACATGTTCGAGATAAAACCAAAGGCCAAAATAAGTCTTAGTGGTGGATGAGCTGAGGTGAAGGCTGAGCGGGTGGTCGCCTCCCTTGGGAGTAAAGGTGACGTTGGCTTCTTTATCCACCGTGAACTTTCCGCGCAGCACGGTTTTTTGAAGGTGGAGGGCTTCGCCGTGAAAATCGCTCTGTCGTTTGCGCAGCGTCCGCATGTCGTTGAGCAAGTCGATATAGTCGGCGATGGGTTGAGGGTAGCGCGCGAGAACGATGTCGCGGATCAATTCGGCAGCGTTAAGTCGGGGTTTACTGGCGTGATGGAAAAGCGCTGTACGACTGCGATTGAGTTCTGGATAGAACAGGTTGAGTCCCGAGCGCTCGGCCGGTAGCAACAAGGTCGTGTGGTCACCACGCCAAGGACTGAGGGCGAGCTTGAGCAGTAGGCGCTCCAATTCCTCGCGAGCGATGGACAGGGGCAACTCTTTGGCACGTGTGATGGTGAGCTGGTGTGAACCCGCCTCCTTAGTAAAGCCGAGTTCAATCTCGCCATCCCGCCCCTCGAAGCGCTGCGAAATGGACATTGCCAGTAGGGCCTCATTTCGGGCCTGAGTATCGATCGAAATGGTGAGCTTGCTGTGCTCGAAGAGCACGGGTTCGGCGCTGAAAAATGTAGGCAAGCCCGCCGCTAGGCGACGGTCGATGCGGCGAAGGAAGGCGGCACCGTAACGATCGAACCAATCGTTCAAATTGATCGCGTAAATGCCTTCAGCTACGGAACTATCTAACCATGCATCAATTTCGTCGGGATGATCATTGGGTCCGAGGCGTCCAGACAGCAGGCTGTAAAAGGCATACATCGCGTAAGTCTTGCCGGTGTTGTTTGCCCCACAGAACAAGGTGAGCGGCGCAAGCGTGATTTCGGCCTTCTTAATCGGACCAAATTGATTGAGCGTGAGTTTCATGAAAGGTATGTCGATGTAGGCAACATGAGGAGAAGTCGGCGTAACTGTAAAGGCGACCGCGGGTTATTACTCAGTCTGCGGCACCAACTGGCCGGAGAAGGCGCGGGCGAGCAGGGACTGGTCGAGGCGGTCAATGGCTGCCACGGCGGCGGTGTGCGCCGCCGCCACCGCGTTCAGCCGGGCGAAGGCCGCTCTCAGCCGGCGCACGATCTCGTGTTGCTCGGCCAGCGGCGGAAGGAAGAGGTGTAAGGCTTTCAACTCAGGATAATAGATCGTCGTATGCGTGCTTCCTCGCCCAAAGCTCAAGAGGTGCTCTCCTTCGGCCAAGAATGCCATCATGAGGAATTCGGGCAGCAGCGCATTCGAACAGACCCAGTTCGCAAAATCTTGGCTGGTTGCCATTGGCTTGCTCATCACGGTCACGTAGCCAACCGAAGCCGTCCGAGAGAGACAGACCGTACCGGCGGGAAGGAGACGAGCGGCGCTATTTGCTAGCCCCAATGCGTTGGTAAACGAAGCAGTGTCGGTGATGGATTGGCCGTGGGCCCGGCGTGCGTCGGGAATGGAAATCCACGGGACTTCCCCTCCCCAGTATTCCGAGTGTTCGCGTGAGGGTGTGTGGCCTGATTCCAGCCGCGCGACTTTTAGCAAAGGTAACTTTACCCAGCCAACCGGCGGCGGCGGTCCTATATCGCCTACGGATAACCCGGCCACCCCGGGAATCTTTTCGTCGGAGGCAGAACGTCCCGTGCGACTGGATTCGAAGCTGACTCGCTGGAGCGTTTTTTCAATGGGCTCAATCTCGCGATGGCTGGACCGCCACCCATTGGTGAGCTCGCCGCGGAAGGCGGCGGCGAGCAGGGACTGGCGGGCTTGGGCCAGTTGGGCGGGGACCATCACCAACTTCGCCCGCGCTCGCCGGCTCCGCGCTTCCAGCGCTTCCAGCCGCGCCACGATCCGGCGTTGCTCCGCTAGCGGCGGGAGCAGGATGTCGAAGGCCTCGAATCGACCTTTGGTTATATGCGCCAAACCGGCCCCGCCGTGAGCCTCGGCGATGTAGGCGTTGAGATTTCGATTAATCGCCAATCGAAGGAATTCGCGATCAAAGAGCTGAGCGTCGAACTCAACACGGAAAATATGCTGATTTAGCCAGGCATCATCACCTTTCCAAATATGCGCACCAAATGAGGTGCCTGGAGTGCCTGACCACGCAAAGAGCAAATCACCTTTGCGAACTCGGAACCGTTCGTTGAGCTCACCTTCGAAGTGGTTGAACGGAGCTTTCGGGTTGTTGAGGTTCTGAATGCGAATGATGGGGAGGCCAGATGTAGACCATTGGGTCGGCTTGAATGGCGCTCCGTTGTAGAGCTTTAAAACATCGCCAATACGGGCAGTCGTCCATCCCTCCGGCAGGGTTTCGGCAGCAGACTGGAAGTCTGCGCTACTTTTAATTCCATTCCGGCTCATCGCGCCAACTCCCGTTCCAGCTCTTGCAGTTCGTCGATCGCTTCGCGGAGGTTTTCTAAGGCACCGGCCACCAGCACTTCGGGTGCGGGCAGGTCGTCATGATGCGTGCTGTCGTCGTCGCGCAGCCAGCTGAGGTCGAGGTTTTCGCCCCGGGCGCGGATTTGCTCGCGGGTGAACCGCCGGAAGCGTCCGGTCTCGCCGGTGTCGTGGCGGGCGGAGCGGCCGTGGGCGTCGGCCCCGAAGGCGGTTTCGAACTCGGCAAAGTGGGCGCGGGTCAGCGGGGTGCGTTTGCCAAACGCGGGCATGTTGGTGCGCAGGTCGTACACCCACACGTCCTGGGTGCCGCCTGAGTCGGCGCTGTGACGCTCAAAAAAGAGCACGTTGGTCTTCACGCCCTGGGCGTAAAAAATTCCGGTGGGCAGGCGCAGGATGGTGTGCAGGCGGCATTTTTCCATGAGGTCGGCGCGGATCTGGGCGCCGATGTTGTCCTCAAACAACACGTTGTCGGGGAGCACAACGGCGGCGCGTCCCCCGATGGGTTTTTTGGCCGAGGGTTTGCGCAGGCTGCGGTAGATGTGTTGGAGGAAGGCGAGCTGCTTGTTGCTGGTGGGAAAGGTGAAGTCGTCGCGGGAGGGCAGACCGCCGCCCTTTTTAGTGCCGAAGGGCGGGTTGGATAGGATGAGGTCGGCGTCGCGGAGCTGTTTACCGGCTTCGCCGAGGGTGTCGCCGAGCATGAGGGGGCTGTGCAGGTCGTGCAGCAGGCCGTTCATGAGGGCGAGACGGTGGGTGTCGGGCACCAGTTCCATGCCCTGGAGGGCGACGTCGCGCTGGAATTCCTGCTGGGCGGTAGTGAGGTCGAAGAGGTTGTCGGTTCGCTCTTTGATGAAGCGGTCGGCCATGATGAGGAAGCCGATGGTGCCGCAGGCGGGGTCCTGAATGACCTCGCCGGGCTGGGGTTGCATGACCGAGACGATGCTTTCGATGAGCGGCCGTGGGGTGAAATACTGGCCGGCGCCGGACTTGGTTTCGGTGGCGTGCTTTTCGAGCAG
>JBILJE010000020.1:0-19531 GCA_044377395.1 Rariglobus sp.
AAGAGATCAGCAGGATGCACGGCGACACGGCGATCTTGCCAGCGGTGTGAATGGCGCGGTATTACCCCAGCGTCGAGAGTCGGCGCCAGACGCGGATGCGGCAGTTGCGTTGCAGGTTTTGGAGCAGGTTTTGCGCGATCGCGAGCGGTTGGTGGAAGAACGTGAACGAAAAGTCGGGGATCGAGAACGGGATTTAGCGGAGGCGGAGGTGCTGTTTCGTCATCACGAAGCGATGATGCGGGCGGCCCAAAAAGGGTCTCCGGCAGGGGGGCGGCTATCGGCGGAGGAGAAGGCTGCACAACTGGCACTCAAGGCCGAATTGGACCGGCAGGAGGCATTGCTGATTGAGGGGCGTGAGGCCTTGCGGGAGCGCGAGAAATTTATCGAGGAGAGTGAGGCTCGGCTGTTTGAAAAGGTGCAACAGCAGCAGGAAAAAGAAACCGAACTCGATCAACGTGAAGAGGAACTGCGCGAGCGAACCAGCGCCTGCAACCAGTCCGCCGCACGGACGCCGGAGATCAAGCGGGCGTTCGACGAGTTTAACGAGTAAGGCTAATAAAGTTCTCCTGATCATTCCCTGTGATCTTCTGTATTACGCCAGCAGGGAGTGCCTTGTGTTGGTTTCTCAGGCTCCTTGATCGTTTCATGCCATTTCGCACTAAATGAAATACAACCGAACCAATTGTAACCGCTAATGAACGCTAATGGCCGCTAATATAAATCAGTAATACATTGCGACCGAATTAGCGTATCTTGGCGTTCATTAGTGGTTAAACATTCCGTTGTTTGGTGTTTGGCTGCTAGGTTGCCCCTAAAACCAATAAAAGTAGCCGTGGGGTTGAGCCTATAAAACAATAAGCCGCGGGGGGGGGGGGGGCGTAGGGATATATAAATCAACAACCTAAACCTCAAAACGTGAAAACCAGTTCCTGTTATAACCATCTAACGGCGCGCCCCCCGTTTTCGCGCCTTTCCCATCGCTGCAGCTTGTGCGTGGCGAAGTTATATTGTCGTTGAACAATCAAAGGGAGTAGGGGTTAAATTTTCTCAATGGAGCCACTAACATCATCAGAGGGATGCACACAGGGTGCGGATATTAACAATGGCGGATTTCCAGTGATCTTACTGGCGAATGATTTACTGGAGGTTGAAGTTTTAACTGTGGATAAGGAGAATGGCTACTATCGCGCCTGCCGCTTTGATTGGTCGGGCTTTATGGCGCAAGTCACCTGCCAAGGGCATACCTTTTTTCGGGAGTGGCGAGGCTATGATGGCACGCTGAACCCCGGTATACACGATCCGATGAACATCGGCAGCGCCACCGGCATCGCCGAAGAATTTCGCTTCCCGCTGGGCTACGAAGCCGCTTCTGTCGGCGGGGGGGTTGTGAAAGTTGGCGTGGGTGTGCTGAGGAAATCGACGGCTGCCGACTATTTTTTCGCCAATCACTATACAATAATTGATACAGGGGAGTGGAACGTTTCCAATGGCAAAGACTGGGTGTTGTTCGAGCACACTTTAAATACGGACTTCGGATACGCTTATCGCTATACCAAGAAGATTTATCTGGTTGAGGGAAAAGCTGAGATCAATGTGTCGCACGTGCTGCAAAATATTGGAGGGAAAGACATTGTTACCTCCACCTACTGCCATAATTTCTTCCGCTTCGACAACGAGTTCATTAACCCCGACTATCTCCTGCAATTCCCTCAGGACATCACGCCCTTGGCCGATTTTGCCGGTAAGGCCGAGATTAAGGGCAAAACATTTCGCCTGCTTAAGGCGTTGGAGGACATCGTTCCAGTCCGCGGCGATTTGTCGGTAGGATGCGTTAACGAATTTTCCCTCAGCAACGACAAGACTAAAACTGCGGTACATGTGAAGGGCAGTCACCCGTTATCACCTGTTAAGAACGCCTCGTTTTATGTCTATATCGGGCGACTGGCGCATTGCCCGGAGCCGATGATTGATTTGGATATAAAGCCGGGTGAAACAACGGAGTGGAATAATAATTATCGTTTTGAGGTGTGATAAAGCGTCGCTGCAGCGCGGGCATCTTGCCCAGAGCGTCGCTTCGCATCGCCTTCCGCAGTGACCCAGGAAAAAACTGCGTACGATGCAGCGGCTATGATCCAGGAGGGATGGTTGAGGGGGTAAACTCACAAGAATTAGGCGAATAAAATCATGCCTGAAAATGCCTTTTTCGGGCATAAGTAGGATAGGTTTTAGGCTTAAAAATAAGGATATTATTGAAAATGGCACAAGCCCGCTGAATTTAGACTAATCCGGCCCCAAATATTATGAATATGAAGAGCATCATCTCCCGCATTTTTACTTCCTGAACCAGCAAACTTGCCAGAAATCCACTTTACTCTTTGACCACTAAACACCGGTTTTCCCTGTAATACTATGGAGCTTTTTACGAATTTAGGTTTGAGTGATTGGGGTGCGCAGGCGGATGGCACCTACTTAAATCCCGTGATATGGGCGGATTACAATAATCCGTTTTTCATGCAGCACGGGGACGATTTTTATATGGTGTCTGCATCCCATCATTTTATGGGCATGCCCGTGCTCCATTCACGGGATCTAGTGAATTGGAGAATTGTCGCCCGCATCTATTCAGCCCTTGATTTTGATGAAAAGTATAATCATCCAGGGCAAGGGTATCAAAAGGGGAGCTGGGCCCCTTCGCTGGCCTACCATAATGGTAAATTCATTATGCACTGCGGGAATTCCATAGATGGACTTTTTGCAAGCACTGCGCAGGACATCAAAGGGCCATGGGAACCGGTGAGATTGATTCATAAAGCCCATCATTGGGAAGACCCGTGTCCTTTTTGGGATGATGATGGACAGGCCTATTTAATCCATAGCGGATTTGGCCCTTCTCCACTGGTAATCCATAAGATGAGTCCCGACGGAATGCATATCTTGGACGAAGGCTTTATAATCAAGGAAACCTATCCGAGTGTGCACAATCCGATGGTAATAAAACGAGACGGATATTATTACATCTTTGGTATGGGGCATGGTCAGCATGATATTAGGGGCGAATATGTTTACCGCTCCAAAAATATCTACGGACCGTTTGAAGAACGGCGGATTTTAACCGCTGGTGGCGAAGGTTGTTCGCCGGGTGGTAGCGGATGGGCAGAACTTCCGGACGGCAGTTGCTGGTTTATCCATCATGTGGGTTTTGCCGGTTATGGCAGAATACCCTTCCTTGAACCCGCTGGTTGGAGAAATGAGTGGCCCTGGATAGGGAAGGCGGATGCGGAAAATGAGCCGGGAACCCTCGTTGGCCGTTGTGCCCTGCCTTTCGGCCAAACTCCGGAGCGAAGCAAAGTCTTAAATGAAATCGACGATTTCACCAGCGAGTCCCTGAATTTAGCGTGGAGATGGAACCATAACCCGCAGTCGGCCTTCTGGTCCCTCACTGAACGCCCCGGCTTTTTACGCCTAAAGGCGGAAATACTGGAAACCGCCGCCGGCGAGGATGGTATTCATCAGCCTGTTCAGGCGGAGGCGGATTCTATACTTTTTGCAAAAAATGTATTGAGCCAGCACATCATCGGGAAGTCATGTAGAGGGACCACGTTTATTGATATTAGTAAGATGGCGGACGGACAGCGCGCGGGATTCTGTTATTTTAATAAAAGTTATGCTTGGATTGGTGTAATTCAGGAAAGCGGAAAACGCGCGATCGTGGTTTATGATAAATCATCTGGAAGTTTGCTGAAATATGCCGGCCCGACAGCGATCACGCAGGAACGTATCTGGCTGCGTGGTGTTGCAAATCAAGGTGTTGGAAATCTGTTATATAGCTTAGACGGGGAGTGCTTTGTATCCCTTGGCGAGGCCGTCCCATTTCGCACCGAATGGTTTGAATCACATAGTATGGCTCTATTTACATATAACACCGGCACACCTAACGGCCACGTGGATTTCGACTGGTTCAGCGTAACCTCTTAGGGCATGGGAAGGGGCTTGTAGTAAGTGATCACGGTGTCTCAGCGAGGCGATCGGCGGCGGCGCGCATGACGTGGTAAATTCCCTCAATGCGCGCGGGTGCTTGGTCGACTTCGTGGCTGGTCAACCAGCAAGCGCGTGATTGCGGTAGGTCGGGGTCGTAGCCGTGCATGGCGGGAACGCGGCGTTGGTTCATGAACGAGGGTGCAAAAATCACCCCTTCGTTGAGCACGTAAAACAGTTCGCCGTACCGCCGGTCGGCAAAAAGGCACCCCCAGCGCTCCAGCTCGGCCTCGGTGACGATGCGGCCTTCGGGCCGCCCAGCTAGCCAAGTTTCCACCTGAGTGCGGATGCCTGCGCCGCCCGGAAACCAAAAGCGTACCATAGTGGAATCCCAGGCGGCGGCGTAATCGCGTCCGTAGCGCAGGCCGAGTTGTTCGAACTCGGGCATCATGCGGCTGCAGGTGTGGGTGTCGGCCATACCGTGGTCACTAAAAATGTGCCAACGCACTTCGGCGTAACGGGTTCTAGCCAGCGTATCCAAGTCGCGTAACCACCGTTCTAGGCGGGCGAAGGCGGCGTCGGTCTGCGGGCCGGTGGTGGTGTGGGCGTGCATGGTGGCGTCGAGGCCGCCGTTGATCAGGTAGGCGAGGCGGACTTTACCCTCGCGCAAGTGGCCAGCCATCGCGTCGATGTTGGCGGCATCGCCCGCGCGCCAGTCTGAGCGAACCCACGGCACGCCTGTCGCACGCCAGTGTTCGAAGATAGCGGGCTGCCCGCCGATGATGCCACCGGGTTCGTAGAGGTCGCGTTTTTCGGTGTAGTCGAGCTGGGGCAGGCGTTTAAAAGGCGTGCTGTAGAGCTGGAAATACCCGGTGTAGCCGAGGTTTTGGGCAACCCAGCGGCTGAGGGGGTGGCGCAGGCGGTGGTGGCCGGCGAATATTTCCGGTATCCATCCGAGCGGGCGCGCCCAGCGAAACGGCGAGCGTTTGGGGGCGTAGGTAAAAAAGGAAAAATGGCCGTGTTGGTAGGGCAGGGCGCCGGTTAAAATGCTCGGGTCGCAGGTGCAGGAGTAGCCGAATAGGGTGTCGCAGGCTTGGCGGTGGGGCAGCAGATCGGTTAAAAATCGGCGGCGTTGGGCCAGTTCCCAGCCGAGGGCGTCAACGAAGACGAAGAGGTCGATGCTCGGGGTCATGATGTTTGCCGCAGGCGGGTAAGTAGGCGGGAGGGAAACGTGTCGTCGTTGCCCTGATCCCAGACCAGATCGGCGTGGCGGCGCGATGGAGCGACGTGGCGCACGTGGCCGGGTCGCACCCGGTTTTCGTAGCGTTCCAGCACCTCGGCGAGCGGTTGGCCGCGTTCGGTGGTGTCGCGCTTGATGCGGCGCAACAGGCGCAGGTCGTCGGGGGTGTGCACGAAGATTTTTAAATCCAGGACGCGGCGCAGTCGTGCATCGGCGAGCACGAACAGGCCTTCGATGATGATAACGGGGGCGTGTTGGAGCGGGGAGGCTTCCGGTGTGCGGCAATGGCAGGCGTAATCGTAGTGGGGCAACTCGATTGTGCGGCCGGCGCGCAAAGCCCGTAAATGCCTCAGCAGCAAGGCGGTTTCGATGGCGCTGGGGTGGTCGTAATCGAGTTGCAGGCGTTCGGCTGCGGTGAGGTTCGGGTGGTCGCGGTAATAGCGATCGTGGGCGATCACCGCACAGTGGTGTGGGCCGAGTCCGTGGGCGAGGCGGTGGGCCAGGGATGATTTTCCCGAGGCGCTGCCCCCGGCGATGCCGATCACCAGATGCGGGGGCGGGTCGGAGGCCGGCGGGCGGGTGGGGGGGGGGGGGAGTCGACGGGGTTTGGGGTGTTTACGTTCATGGGGTGAGGGCGGGTTCTCGCAGATTGGAACCCACTGAGGTGAGACGGTTCCTGCGGCACGGGAATGGGGGCGCGATCGGGCGCGGCTTGGGGCGGGAATACCCGTACCGCGCCCAGAATAATGCCACTTTACCCTTGCGGGATCGTCGGTACGTGGGCGACTGTGACCGTTCGCGGTATTCGTTTTTAACAGGCCGGTGTCGCCGCGACGCTCCCATTGGCCCTTTTTTTTAGTGTAACCATCAACCAACGGCGCCTTTACCGGCGTCACCGCGGAAGATCGGCGCTTTGGGGCATGCGGCGGTTTTTCGTTCTGTTCACATGAGTTCAATAATGCAGGAGCTGCTCGCTCAATCCGGTTTCGATAAGCTTAAAGAAGGCGCTATCGTCACCGCTACCATCACCGAAATCCGCCAAAACGACGTCGTCGTTGACATCGGTGGCAAATCCGAAGGCGTCATCCCCGCCAATGAGTTCATCGACATCGGCGAACTCCAGATCGGCTCCCAGATCGACGTTTACGTCGTCAAACTCGAAGACAAGACCGGCGCTCCCGAGCTGTCCTTCGACCAAGCCGAACAAAAGAAGAATTGGGACAACATTCTCACCAAGTTCCCCGAGGGCTCCATCGCCGCGGGTCGCGTTAAGGCCAAGGTCAAGGGCGGTCTGATCGTTTCGATCGGCGTCGATTCCTTCCTGCCCGCTTCGCACATCGACATCCAGCCGCCCAAGAACCTCGATCAGTACGTCGGCCAGACCTACGACTTCAAGGTTCTCAAAATCAATCTCGACCGGAAGAACATCGTTCTGTCCCGCCGCGAGCTCATCGAGGAACAGCGCACCAACAAGCGCAAGAACCTGCTCGACTCCATCCAGCCCGGTCAGGTCCGCAAGGGCGTGGTCAAGAACATCACCGACTTCGGTGCGTTCATCGACCTCGACGGCATGGACGGTCTCCTCCACATCACCGACATGTCCTGGGGCCGCATCGCTCACCCGAGCGAGATCCTCAAGCAGGGTGAAGAGATCAACGTCATGATCATCGAAGTGAACCGCGAGAAAGAGCGCGTTTCCCTCGGCCTCAAGCAGACCACCCGCAATCCGTGGGACGAGATCGAGAACAAGTTCCCCGTCGGCGTCAAAGTTCACGGCAAAGTCGTCAACTTGGTCCCCTACGGTGCGTTCATCGAGATCGAGCCCGGCGTCGAAGGCCTCGTGCACATCACCGAGATGTCCTGGACCAAGCGCATCACCAAGCCCTCCGAGCTGCTCAAAGTCGGCCAGGAGTTGGACGCGGTTGTCCTCGGTATCCAGAAGGAAGACCAGAAGATCTCCCTCGGCCTGCGCCAGCTCGAGCCCAATCCGTGGGACATGGCTCGCCACAACTACCCGATCGGCGCTCGTGTTCGCGGCAAGGTGCGCAACATGACCACCTACGGCGCCTTCATCGAACTCGAAGAAGGTATCGACGGTATGGTCCACGTGTCCGACCTCAGCTGGACCCGCAAGGTCAACCACCCCTCCGAGATCCTCAAGAAGGGCGACGAGGTCGAGGCCATCGTTCTCGATGTCGATGCTTCCCAGCAGCGCATCAGCCTCGGCGTCAAGCAGCTCGCCGTCGATCCTTGGACCGACATCGACGCCTTCTTCAAGATCGGCGACGTCGTTTCCGGCGTTGTCTCCAAGATCACCTCCTTCGGCGCCTTCGTGGAGCTCAAGGACGGTATCGACGGTCTCGTGCACATCTCGCAGATCAGCGAGGAGCGCATCGAGAAGGTGAAGGACGTGCTCAAGCCCGGCCAGGAAATCAGCGCCCGCGTGATCAAGATCGACCGCGAAGAGCGTCGTCTGGGTCTGTCGGTGAAGGCCGCCAACTACTCCGAGCAGCAGCTCGCCGCCGAGACCGCCTCCTTCGAGGCCCTCAACCGCGACAGCTCCGGCGACATGATGAACCTGGGCGACATCCTCGATGCCGCTTCCGACAAGAAGTAATCGTCCGCCCCGACTCGTTCGGTGCTAACTCGAAGCGCCCCATCCCGCCACGCGGGGTGGGGCGCTTTTTTTGTGGGTAATGTTCGCGGCCTCCGATGTGGCGCGGTGCTTTAGCCCGCCGTATAAGAACACCCTGAGCTCACGCTCAAGGCCACGGGGAGTGGGCCGGTTGTGCACCTGCGCGTGCCTGCCGCTCCCTCAATTGCTTTTCTCGGACGGCCTGCGCGTGCCTCTGAATGTGGCCTTGAGCGTGAGCTCAGGGTGACTGCTGGCTTCCCCTCGAACGTCGTTAACGAATTGGCGTTACCGTCGCTGCCCGCCTCACAGGAGGTTTACCCCAATCCGCCTCGGCTCGTTTTGTTGGCCGATTTTATCCCAAAAAACGCGGCGAGTTTAGCCTTTTACCCGGCTGCTTCTACCTTCATGCGTGGAGCCTTACTTTTTCAAAAATGAACACTCCGCGTAAACCTGTCCTGCTCATCATCCGCGACGGTTGGGGCCATAACCCTCACCCCGAACAGGCCGCCACCAACGCCGTGGCGCTGGCCAAAAAGCCGGTCGACGACGCGCTTCAGGCTTCCGCTCCGGTCGCCTACGTGTCCGCCAGCGGTCTCGACGTCGGACTTCCCGACGGCCAGATGGGCAACTCCGAGGTGGGCCACGAAAACATCGGCGCCGGCCGCATCGTCGACCAGGAGTTGGTTCGCCTGAACAAACTGTTCTCGGAAAAACAGCTCGCCAACAACGCGACCTGGCACGGCGTGGTCGCCCGCATCAAGGCTTCGCCCACCGCCAAGCTCCATCTCATGGGCATCCTCTCCGATGGCGGCGTCCACGGTATGCTTGAGCACCTTTACGGGCTTCTGGTGCAGGCCAAACTCGACGGCATTCCAGCCGATCGCGTGTTCATCCACGGGTTCACCGACGGCCGCGACACCTCGCAGACCAGCGGCTTGGGTTTTGTGCGTGCCGTTGAGGCCAAGCTCAAAGCGCTCGGCTACGGCCGCATCGCCTCCATCTGCGGGCGCTTCTGGATCATGGACCGCGACAACCGCTGGGAGCGCGTGCAAAAGGGCTACGACCTGCTCACCGGCCGCGCCTTCGCCGCCACCGCCACTTCCGCCGAGGCCGCCGTCCGGAGCTATTACGATAAACCCCTCAGCGAGACGCAAAAGGGCGACGAGTTCGTGCCTGCCACCGCGATCGTCGACGACGCCGGCAAGCCCCTCGCCACCTTCCAAGACGGTGACGCCGTCGTGTTTTATAACTACCGTGGCGACCGTCCGCGCGAGATCACCCGCGCTTTTGTGATGGACGATTTCAAAGAGTTTAACCGCGGTCCGAAGCTCGACCTCTACTACGCCACCATGACCGAGTATGAGGCGGGCCTGCCGGTGAAGATCATCTCGCCCAAGCCGGAAAAGCTAAAAAACATCCTCGGCCAAGTCGTGGCCAACGCAGGCATTGCCCAGTTCCGCTGCGCCGAGACCGAGAAGAACCCGCACGTCACCTTCTTCTTTAACAACTACAATAAGGAGCCGTTTGCGGGCCAAGTGAACGCCTGTCCGGCCAGCCCCAAGGTGCCCACCTACGACATGCAGCCCGAGATGAGTGCGGCCGAGGTCACCGCTTTGACCAAAGAAGCGATTCTCTCCGGCAAATACGGCTTCATCGCCGTCAACTACGCCAATCCCGACATGGTCGGCCACACCGGCTCGGTTCCGGCCACGGTGAAAGCCTGCGAAGCCACTGACGCCGGCGTGGGTGAACTGCTCGCCGCGCTCAAGCAGGTCGGCGGCAAAGCGGTGATCTGTGCCGACCACGGCAACGCCGAGCAGATGTGGGATGCGGAGCTCAAAGGCCCGCATACCGCGCACACCCTGAACCTGGTCGCTGTCTTTGTGGTGGGCGAAGGTCTGACCAAGGCCGGCACCAAGATGCGCGCGGGCGGGCGTTTGGCCGACATCGCACCGACTGTGTTGCAGTTGATGGGCCTGTCCAAACCCGCCGAGATGACCGGTCAGAGTTTGATCGTGTCCTGAGCGGTGACCTGAGCCGGATGGGGGGCAATTCGCAGTCAAGCTGAGCCTCACTAAATCGGGGCGAGGGGGGGGCTGATCCAGTTCGCCCCCCCCTGCGCTCACGCGCAAGGCCACGTGTAGTGAGAAAAACCTTCCGCTTGCTGTGTGGCCTTGAGCGTGAGCTCAAGGAGGCCGGAAGCCGCATTTTTGAACGTAAATGAGTAGCGTGTGCCGCTGCCTTTGCTACGTGCCCTGATCGACTGATAATTGGCGCCTCGTCCTTCTCGCCTTCCGTTCCGCTTCCTCCTTGGTTTTTCCGGCGCGGGTTCGCAGCATCCCCCGACCATGTCTTCCGTTCACACTCCGTCCCGCTGGCAGTGGGGCTACGCTCTGGCGCTGGCCGCCACCGTGGTCTGGGCCTCCAGCTTTGGACAGGTGGCGATACCGGACTGCGCCGATTTTGTTAACTTCGACAAACTCGCCCACGCCTCGATTTTTGGCCTGATGGCCACCTTGGTACTGCGGCCGTTTCGCTCCCGGCCGATCGTCTGGTCGATCATCATCGTTTCGCTTTTCGGCGCGGCCGACGAACTCCACCAAAATTTCACCCCGGGGCGTTCGATGGATATTCTCGATTGGGTTGCCGACACCACCGGCGCCGTCGTCGCCGTGAGCGCCTACACCTTCTGGGGCGGGTACCGGCGCGTGTTGGAATTCAAACTCCTTAAACGCAAACCCCGCGTCCTCGTCTCTGTTGCCGTAGGCGCACCCGCTGTTCCCACTGCTCGCGCCGTCGCTCCTGCGCCTGCCACCGTTGCCTCGCCCGTCGTCACCCCGATCCCACCCGCATCATGACCCCTTCCGAGGCCAAAAACCGGCTCGCCCACCTCCGCCAAGATCTTTCCGCTCACGACGAGCGTTACTACCGCCAGGCGCGCCCCGAGATCAGCGACTTCGAGTACGATGTGCTCAAGGCCGAACTGGCCTACCTCGAGGCGCGTTTCCCCGACCAGGCCGAAGCGAACTCGCCCACGCGGCGTGTCGGCGATGACCGCGCCGAGGGATTTGCCCGCGTCAAACACCGGCTGGCCATGACCACGCTCGACAACACCTACGACGAGTCCGAGCTGCGCGAGTTTCATGCCCGCCTGGTCAAGGCGTTGGCTAGCGAAGACCTCGCTTACACCGTCGAGCCCAAGATCGACGGCGTGGCGGTCAGCCTCACCTACGAACGCGGACGGCTCACGCGCGCGGTCACCCGGGGCGACGGCGAGGAGGGCGACGATGTCACCGCCAACGTGCGCACGCTGCGCGGCCTGCCGCAGACCTTGCGCGGGGGCGAAGACCTGCTCGATCCGGCCTTGCCGGACGTCATCGAAATCCGCGGTGAAATTTTCCTGCGTGAGGATGAGTTTAGCCGCATCAACCAACTCCAGGAAGAGGCCGGCGAGGCTCTTTACGCCAACCCGCGCAATCTGGCCGCCGGTACGTTAAAACTCCTCGATCCCAAGTTGGTTGCGGCACGCCGGCTGGAGATCGTGCTCTACGGCATGGGTGCGTGCGAACCCGCGCCCGATGTCCTCGCCCTCGATTCGCAAACCACGTTGCAATCCCGACTGCGGGCGTGGGGCCTGCCGGTGGTGGAGAAATTCTGGGCGGTGCGGGGCATCGACGCGGTTTGGGCGGCCATCGGCGAACTCGATTCGCTGCGACGCACCTTTGCCTATCCGACCGACGGCGCGGTGGTGAAACTCGACCGTTTTGCCCAGCAGGCCGTGGTGGGCTACCGAGGCTCGGGACAGGCGGCACGTAAACTTTCCCCGCGTTGGGCCTGCGCCTACAAGTTCGCTCCCGACCGGGCCGAGACACGTATCCGCGCGATCACGCTGCAAGTCGGGCGCACGGGAGCGGTTACCCCAGTGGCCGAGCTCGATCCGGTGTTGCTCGCCGGCACCACGGTGAAGCGCGCCACGTTGCACAATGCCGACGAAATCGCCCGCAAGGATGTGCGCGTGGGCGACGCCGTTCTGGTGGAAAAAGCCGGCGAAATCATCCCCGCCGTCGTCGAGGTGCTGCTGGCCAAACGCCCCGCCGACAGCGTGCCATATGTGTTTCCGACCGAATGCCCGTCTTGCGGCACGGCGTTGGTGCGCGAGGAGGGAGGCGTCAAATGGCTGTGCCCGAACCCGGCCTGCCCCGAAAAAGTGCGGCGCAAAATCGAGCATTTCGCCTCCAAAGCGTGCCTCGACATCGACGGGCTGGGCGAGGAGGTCGTGGATTTACTGTTACGTCACGGGCTGATTCGGACGCAGGCCGAAGTGTTTCGGTTAACGGTGGCCGAGCTGCTGCCGCTCAAAAAATCGGGTGAGGTGTGGGCTACGAATCTGGTCAACGGCATCGCGGCGCGGCGCAACGCCGATCTGTGGCGGGTGATCCATGGGCTGGGGATTCAGCAGGTGGGTGCGGCCTCGGCAAAAGATTTGGCGAGGCGCTTCCGCTCGCTCGACGCGCTTGCGGCGGCCTCGCTCAACGATCTGGTGCAGATCGACGGTTTTGGCGAAAAAACCGCCGAGGCCGTGCGGCGCTGGTTCGATGATGCAGCCAATCAGGCGCTGGTTGCGGCATTGCTGGCGGCAGGGCTGGCGCCGAACCCGCCGAGCGAAGCGGCCGGCGGCGCGGTTTTGGCGGGCAAGACGCTGGTGTTAACCGGCACGTTGCCCACGCTCTCGCGCGATGAAGCCGCGGCGCTGATTGAGGCGGCGGGCGGCAAAGTCAGCGGCAGCGTGTCACGTAAAACCCACTACGTTGTTGCCGGCGAAGAAGCCGGCTCGAAGCTGGAAAAAGCGAAAACGCTCGGGGTGCCGGTCCTCGATGAAGCAGGGCTGCGTGCGCTGCTCGGCTGATACCAATTCGCGTTCAAGAAAAGCTGAATTAACCTGCTTCCAATAGGCGGATACCGTTGGTTAAACACCTTGAGCTCACGCTCAAGTCGACAAGGAGTGCGTTCCCGAAGCGTGTGGCCTTGAGCGTGAGCTCAAGGATGCCTAGCGCTTGATTTCGGCGAGCACCTCGGGATGGGTGGCGAGGTAGCGGTTGAGCTTTTCCAAGACCTCGAAGGTCTCAGCGCTGACGTGGTGCTCCATGCCCTCGACGTCGTGGTCGATTACCTCGCGTTCAAGCCCCAGCAGACCGAGAAAATGGGTGAGCAACTCATGCCGGTGGGCGATGCGAGCGGCGACCTGTTCACCGGCGCGGGTGAGCACCATGCCCCGGTATTTTTCGTATTTGACCAAGCCCTCGGTATCGAGGCGCTGGACCATGGTGGTGACGCTGGCCTGAGAGATCTTCAGCTCGGCGGCGATATCGACCACCCGAGCGTAGCCCTTGGTTTTGATCAGTTCGCTGATCCGCTCAAGGTAGTCCTCCACCGCAGAGGAGGTACGGGGAGGTGCGGGTTGTTCGGCCACGAAAAAAGGACGCGCGACCGAAACCGGTGCTGTTAGCGCTTTTGTTTGTTGGCCAGACGCTGGGCGGTGAGGACCACGCGGAACATCTGAATGGACAGCCAGAATACGCCGCTCATGCAGCCTGCGGAGAGAAAGGCCCAGATGAAGATCATCTTCGGGTCGTTGGACGGCACGTGGGACTTGAGCAGGCTGAACATGAACACGAAGAAGCCTGCGACGAGAATCGCGTCGATTACGAGACTCACGGGTGAGGTGAGTTTGCCGAGCTTGATATCAGGGGTGGAGGAGACGGTCGGTGACGACATAATGTGAGGAACGAGACGCGGATAGCACAGGGTTGTCGACCCGTTTTTTACCAGAACGAGGACAGCAGGGTGATAATAATCCTAGAGGCATCAGTTCGCATTCCTAAGAGGGCGCTTAAGTTACTTATTAGGGAAACCTAGGAGCGAACTAACGGCAATAAAGACGCTTTCCGCTCGTTGTTCACAGCGATACTCGGCCTTCACCTCAGGGGGGGATGAAGAAGAGCGGTTCCAGCCTTGTGGAGCGGAAATGTGGCGGTGGTGGACGTGGATTCATCGAGTTACTTCGATAGGATTGCACGCCGCTGGCTCCTGCAATTGGTGGCCAAACGGGTGACCGATGGGAGCGTATTGCGTTTAAAAAACGTGGCTGCGCGCACCCATCTTGGAGGATGACCGCGACAGGGGGTGCCGTCTCGTGGCTCGCGTTACTCTACTTAACGGCAATAAACTGGGCACAAAAAAGCTGAAGGGTTTTAGGCCGAGTCCCGCCCTGGGTCTCAGCCGTTTACTCCTTCAGCCTTTCTAGCGATCGGCTCTTCAGTCGATCGATCCCCCAGTGGCAGTGGCCTTATTTCTGCGGGGTGACGTTTTTGATGCGCTTGCCGCCCTTGCCGGTGCCGCTGGGAACGCCGAGCGGGGTGGGGGTGGGGTCTTCTTTGGCGTACTTGTTGACCACCAACTGCTGCACGATGGTGAACAGGCCGTTGATCGTCGAATAAAGCGCCAGGGCGCAGGAGAAGTTGTAGCAGATTGCCGTGAAGAAAAACGGCATGAACTTGAGGATCTTGGCCTGCATGTTGTCCATCGAGGGCGAAGGGGTGAGCTTCATCTGGTAGTACATGGTAACGCCCATGAGCAGCGGCATGATGTTCACCGGGAAGCCGAAGATGTGCGTGATCGTGTCCGGGGCCGACAGGTCCTGCGCCCAGAGGAAGGGCTGGAAGCGCAACTCGGCGGTTCCTTGCAACATGGCGAAAAACGCGACGAACAGCGGGATGGTAATCAAAACCGGGATACATCCTCCCATTGGGTTCACCTTGTGCTCCTTGAAGAGCTCCATGGTGGCCTGGTTGAGCTTCTGGGGCTGGTCCTTGTACTTATCGCGCACCGCCTGCATAAGCGGCTGGAGTTTTTGCATCTTCTTGGCCGACTTCGAGGCGGCCAAGGTGAAGGGCAGCGAGATGGTTTTGAGTAGCAGGGTCATCAGGACCACGGCGACGCCCCAGTTGCCCACAAACGAATGCATCCAGTTGAGCAGCTTGTTCATCGCGGGGGCGATGTAGCCTGACAGGAACATGCGGTTAAAGAAGTAGTAGTCGTACTGCATGATCTTGTCCTCGTTTTTCGAGAACGCGGCCAGGCGGTTGTACTCCTTGGGGCCGATGTAGAGGTCGCCGGCGATCTTCTCGATGCCGTTGGCTGGCAGCACGGGCAGGTCCAGGCGGATGTCGCCGGTCAAGCCGATGTTGGTGTGCGTCGAACCGGGCATGGGGGGGAGTTCGACGCGGCGAACCACCACGCCGGTGCCGGGCTTGTCAGGGGTGAACAAGCTGGCGAAAAATTGGTTTTTAACCGAGGCCCACTGGACCACTTCGGTGCGCTCGAGACTGGCCTTGGCGGCCCCGTCACCGAGACCAACCCAGCTGGAAAAACCGCCGCCTTCGAGGGCCGAGCGTTCTGTCACGTTGGCTTTGTCGCCGTCGTAGGCTGCGACGTTGAGGAACATGCCGGTGTCGCTCGAGTTGATCAGCGCGGCGGTGCCGAGGTTGAGCAGGTTGGGCAGCGGGGCGCTCTGGTCGGTGAGATTGCGGAAGGTGGTCTCGTGGCGGATACGGTAAGGATCGCCACTCGTGTCGCCGGCGGCGCGCAGGACGTAGCGGCGGGTAACCTCGATGCGTTTCTCGAACAGGGCTCGGTAAACCACCTCGGTCGCGGAGGCGCTGATCAGGGTGAAGCGGGTGTTTTGGTCGAGGCCGGGATATTGGAAGGCGAGGATCGGCGCGGCGTGAACGGCGTTGAAGACAAACGGCTCGGGCTGGTTGAGGTTGGCTCCGTACTTTTTGAAGGCGACGTTGCTGATCGCACCGCCGAAGTCGGTCAGGCGCAGCTCGACCACGTCGTTGGACAGCGTGGTCAGGGTGGCGTCGGCGTTGGTATCAACCAGCGCGGCGAACTGGGCGTTGGCGACGGCGGGAACCGCCGGGGCGCTGAGCGTGGCGGCGGCGGCGTTGGTGGTGGTGACGCTCGGCTGGCCCGCGGGGGCGGGTGATGTAGCGGTCCCATTTTGGGATACGCCGGCTGGGGTCGCGCCTGGCTGGGGCGGCTGTGGGCTGGTGAGGAAGAGGCTGCCAAAGGCTACGAGGAGCAAGAGGACGCCGATGGTCGTGTTCTTTTTATCCATGGAATTGAAAAGGTGTTTTATTGATGAAAATGGAAATTAGCCGCGGGCGCAGGTCGGCCGTGTTGAGCGTCGCGGCGCCGGCACGAAGTCAATGCCGCCGGGGTGCAACGGGGTGCAGCGCAGCAGGCGGCGGGCCGACAACCAGACTCCGCGCACCGCACCGTGCGTGCGAACCGCCTCAGCCGCGTAGTGCGAGCAGGTCGGGTAAAACCGGCAGCCGCAGGCCGGTCCCATCACCGCAGGAATTACCGGCGAAAGCGTGTGCTGATACGTCCACACAAGCCCGAGCAGCCCCTGAGCCGGCAGGCGCAGAAGAAAGGCGATGGTTTTGGGCAAGAGTGCGGGCATCAGGCGGAGGCGGACGGGAAAATTTTGCGACAGGCGTCGACGAATCTTCGTTCCACCTCGAAATACTCAAGCCGATTGAGCGAGCTGCGCGCGACTAGCAGTAAATCGTAACCTGGCGGCACGAGTTTTTGGTGGGCGCGAAACACTTCGCGCAGGCGGCGTTTGGCGCGGGCCCGTTGCGGGGAGTTGCCCACCGCAGAACGCGAGGCGACGACTCCAAGACGCGCAGGCGTAGTTTTACTGGTGGCGGAGGTAGGCGTTTTAACCGGTGCAACGGCTTCCTGGGGCACGCCCGTGTTCACCGCTACGCTCGGGTTTTGCGCTGGAGGGCACTGTCGGCAGTACCACAGCATAAAGGCGCCGCAATCAGAGCGGCGCCCGTGGGTGCGGACATGCTGGAAATCCAACTGACGCCGAAGGTGTTGTTCGGCGCGGAAACGCATGTCGGCTTAAAAAATACAGCGGCGCAACGCGACCGCTGGCGGCTTAGACGACGGTCAAGCGCTTACGGCCTTTAGCACGACGAGCGGCTAGGACCTTGCGGCCACCAACGGTGGCTTTGCGGGCGCGGAAGCCGATTTTGCGGGCGCGTTTAAGGCGATGCGGGCGAAAGGTGGGTTGCATACGATTAGAGTGTTAAGAGGGGACTGAAGTGGGGACTCCCAGCGGCCTTGTCAAGGCACTGTTTCAGGAGAAATTCTAGATCCGTCAAATCAACGACGTGTCGCCTAGGGTGAAATGATGCGAAAACTGGGCTGACAGCGGCAGCGCCAACTTCCAACGTAAATGACATGCGTATCGCGATCATCTCCGACACCCACGGTGCTTATCCGACTGGCTTGCCGGAGCGGCTGCGTGGTGCCGACGAGATCTGGCACCTCGGCGACGTAGGCGGGCCGGAGACGCTCGTGGAATTTGAGCAACTCGGTGTACCGGTGCGGGTGGTGCGGGGAAATTGTGATGATTGGCCTGCGTGGCCGCTCTTTCTTAACCGAGATCACGCTGGGGTGCGCCACCACCTCGTGCACATCCCGCCTCAGAGTGCTCCGGCTGGAGCTCACGTGGTGGTGCACGGCCACCTGCATGTGCCGCGCGACGAGGTCGATCGGCGCGGCGTGCGTTGGCTCAGCCCCGGGTGCGTCTCCCAGCCCCGCGGACAGGGCTGCAGTTTCGCGTGGCTGACGGTCGACGCTGGGCAACTTCAGTGGACCTTGGTGAGCCTTTGAATAACGGGCGTCGGGGTAAATCAACTACGCGACAGGTACTCGGCGATGATCGGGCGGTCGGCCTCTGGCAGATCGAGTTCGGCGAGCTCGCAGGCGGGGACCCAGCGTAGTGCGGCGTGTTCACGGGCGTGGATTTCGCCGCTGGAAGGCAGAAGTCGGGTCACGAACGGCATGAGGTTCACCGTGACGGAGGCGTAGGCGTGGGTGTGCGGCAGGAGTGGGCGAATAATTTCCACGCTGCAGCCCAATTCCTCGTCGAGTTCGCGGTGCAGGGCGGCCTCGGGGGATTCACCCGGCTCGACCTTGCCGCCGGGGAATTCCCACTTTCCGCCCAGGTGTTTGTGTGCGGGGCGTTGAGCCATGAGCACATGGCCGTCGCGCTCGATCAGGGCGCAGACAACGGCGAGGGGCGCGGGGGGCGATGAGGACATGGGCGCGACGTTGCACCGCCGGGGTGGTCGCGTCGATTCCGTTTAGACTTCCGGTCGGCGTGCTTCTGCGCTCAGTTCACCGCCTATGGCCAAATCGGCGGAAGACCCACGCACGTTTATCTCCCAGGTGAGTCTGGTGGGGCGCAGCGACGGCGCGTTCAAGGCGCTGCGCGGGTTTGATCGCAAGCGCCACACGGAACCTGATGCGGTTAACCAGGCGACCTCTTCGTTTTTGGCCAAGCTGTGCGCGCCCGAGCTGGCCGAGGTGGCGGAGGCGTTTTTCCAAAGCGCCCGCTCTGCCCTGGCCTACAAGCGCAAGGACATCGCACTCGATGTCACCAGCCCGCTGGCGGTGCTCAGCGCCAAGGATTTTACTTTGGAAATCGCCTACGCGTTGGACCCCGTTGACCCGTCCAGCATCACGATCACGCGCACGCTGCACTCGATAAAAAACGGCGACCTGCTGCGGGTGGCGGAGTTCGACGCGTTGTTCGCCGGGCAGTTTACCGCGATCGCCTTTGCTTTAAAAAAAGGTGTGCGGGTTGAGGCGGTGATCGACGCCGTGGAAGCGCTGGCCGCTGCAGAGGACGAGGCGGGCAAAGCGGGGGAGGGGGACGGCGGCGAAATGGGGTCGGGACGATTGCGGGTGGATTACCCCTCGGATTGTAGCCAGTGCACGCTCACGGTTGCGGGCGTGGGCGCGGCGGTGGTGTGTGATGGCGCGACGCTGGAGATGCGCTTCGACAAAGCCGGTTCGCCGCGCGAGCTGGTGGAAGCGTTCGCGGCGGTGCGCAAGGCGTTCGCGCTGACCAAGGACCGAGCGCTGGCGGGGTTGTTGTAATGGAGTGCGGTTGCCTGTGGCGTGCTGAGGGCTGGTCGCGCGGAAGGCGGGCTGAGCGGAGGCTGAAGTCGCACTTGCAATCGGGGCGAATGGGCGAATGGTGAAGGCGTTCTTTGATTGGCCTCACGCCGATCTAATCCAGCCGCCGCCCCGCAACGGGCGGCGGTCGATAAACACACTTTGGGGGTGTTACGGATTCGATCCTTGGTTCGCGTGCGCCGCTGCCCTTGGAGGATGAACGACCCTCCTAAATCCCGTTCAAAACAAACAAACGGCAACACTGAAGAAATGCCCCTCGCTGCCTAAGTGCAGTGACGTCCGCCTAGTGACATCTGCTAGCTAACGTGGACGACATCAGCAGACATAACGCACCGAGCCATCCGCGGGCAGTGCGTCGTACTTCTACCCGGGGATTGGTTGACGTCTAAGCGCGGTTGGTCGCGTAACGTCGGCGAGACAAACACCAGCACATAAGGGTAGACGCGGCGTGCAAAGATCAAGGAGACCCGGGTTCAAATCCCGGCACCTCCACCACTTTTCTCCCTCGGAGAGCAGATCAGGGTCTTTTGTTTTAGCGAGGAGGGTTTGATGCAAGGGAGAGACAGCGAGAGGGATTGGAGTGGAGAGTTTCGATGATGGACGGAGTCGAGGAGGAA
>JBILJE010000211.1:0-5671 GCA_044377395.1 Rariglobus sp.
TCCGGCGGAGGAGGCGGTGATTAACCGTATGGGTTTTAACAATGAGGGCTCGGAGGTGGTCGCGGCACGCTTGGCGAAACAACCTGGTCCCGGCCAGCGCCGTATCCCACTCGGGGTGAATTTGGGCAAATCCAAGGTAGCACCCTTGGAGGAGGCGGTCGCCGATTATTTAACTAGTTTTGCCCGGCTGGCGGACTTCGCCGATTACCTCGTGCTCAACGTTTCCAGTCCCAACACCCCGGGCCTGCGTCAGCTCCAGGACGAGAAACCGCTGCGCGAGCTGCTGGGCGCGATCATGGCGGCTAACCGTGAGCGTGCGGCCAAACGCGGCTGCGCGTTGTTGCCTGTGTTGCTCAAAATCGCCCCCGATTTGTCTTGGCCGCAAATCGATGCAGCACTTGGGGTGATAGCCGAGTTCGGTTTGGCGGGTATCATTGCCACCAACACCACCTTGGCGCGGCCGGGCTTCTTCAGTGAGGTCAACGAGTCCGGCGGGCTCAGTGGCAAGCCGCTGCGCAAAAAGTCCACGGAGGTGGTGAACTACATTTCGCGGTCCACCGCTGGCAAGTTGCCGATCATCGGGGTGGGCGGCATCTCTGACCCGGCAAGCGCGGCCGAGAAACTCGATGCTGGAGCGACACTCGTACAGGTTTACACCGGCATGATTTATCGAGGCCCGTTTTTCGCCCGCGACCTGGCTTGGGCACTGAGCGATCGTCAGCGTTGCTGATGTTCGGCCCCAGTTCTCATCCAGGTCTTCGACAAGGATGAGTGCCGCCGCAATCTTACTCAGCCTGTGCGCGGTCGAGCAGTCGCTGTAATTGGCTGGTGCCGATCGATTGTAGCGAGCCGTCGAGAATCACCTCATCGAGCAGCGACGTGTAGCCTTGTGAGTCGGCTTTTTCGGCCGCCAGTTTCAGGCTGCGCAGGCTGCTGGTGAGCGGCTCCCGCGAGCCGAGTTTGAGGCTCAATAGAAGCGGCTGCTGGAATAGCGGCACACCCGCCTTTTGGGTGATTTGGCCCGAACCGGACAGGCGGATTTGTGGAGACATCAACGTGAGGTCTTTCACCGCCAGATTTCGCTGGGCGTCACGGCCGACGACCACGTTGAGCTTCGTGTAGGCGATCGCCGAGAGTTGTTTGGCAACCACCGCCGCGGCGCGCACCTGCTCCGCTTTTTTTATGGTCGCATCGCTGCCGGTGAAGGCGCCGAACAGCCCAGCAACCGCTGCGACCGTGGCAACGGTGTCGGCCTGGGCGCCCGTCTTAACACTGAGGATACGCAAGGTGCCCTCCGTACTGCTCAAGGCGATGTCGCCGATGGCTGTGCCGCCAAAGCCCGAGGGCGTGGGGGCGCTGCCCGCGAGTTGCGTGGTAAGCTTGAACTTGCCCTCAAGCGGCGAGGGGCGGCCCGGTGCGAGCGCGCGCAGCAGCGGGGCCGATTCGAGATCAATCAGGGAAACGTCCGCTTTTAGCTCGTAGGGTTCGGCTTGCTTGGCATCGAAGCGCAGCGCGCCGGCAGCCTGAAACTGGCCGCCCGTGCTCAACGTGGCCCGCAGCCCCTCCAAAGTGAGCGCGTCGAGGGTGAGTTGAACGCCCGCGTTGATCTCATTGATCTTCAATTCGCGCGAATAAACCAGCGACTGGATGTCGAGTTTGAACTCGCCGTAAGCCCCCGCCCAGATTGGTGCAGCCGGTGCCGCCGAGATCGCGGCCGCGGACTGGACCTGTTTTGCGGGGTTGAGTGCGGGCTGGGGCGTGGGCGACGTGCCCGGCTTTGCGCTGGCCAATGAATCAGCCGGTGCCGGGCCGAGCAGCGTTGCGAAGCTCAACACGTCGTCGAGGTAGACCGTGCCTGCGGTGACCTGGGCGCTGAGCGGAACCGCACCCGCAGTGGGGGCACGCGCTGCCTTGAGGGTGATTTCGGAGCGCCGCGCGCCTTGGGTGATGACAATCGGCATCTGGGCGTTGAGGCGTCCGGCTGCATCTACATCGGCCCGCGCCAGCACGACAACGGAGGGCAGTTTTGTGGCCTTGGCATTGGCGGCGACGAGGTTTGTAAGTTGCAGGGTTAAGGTGGCCGTCTTCGCTGCCCCGAGCGATGCGCTGAAATCCCCTCGTGCCACGCCCTTCGACAAGGCCAACGATTCGCTTGCCAGCGGTTGTGCCAGCATTTCGGGTAACTCCAGTTCGTACGTTCCGGATGCGGTGAGCGGTTGTTGTCCACCGGCTGGATGCCCGGCTTTGGCGGTCAGTTTTAGGAGCGGTGATTGGGCCCGCGAGACGGTCAATTGGGTGATCTCGGTGTTCCACCCTTGCGGGGTGTAGTCGGCTTGGGCGGCGAGGGCTACGTCCACTCCTTTGACGAGTGGGCGACCGCCTTGTGCCAACGCGAGGTTGGCGATCGTGAGTGGTTGAGAGTTTCGTAATGACAACCCTCCATTGCTGGCGAGAACGGTGAATGCACCCCGTAGGTCCTGTCCCGTGAGTTCAAGCTCACCCAGGAAGGGCTGGGCCCAGGCCAGGGGGATGCCGTCGATGACCAGGCTCATCAGCTCGGGGCTTGCTCCCGGGGTGGCGGCGAGTGCGCCGGTGGTGCGGTTAAACGCAATCGGTTGAAGGGCCGTTATGCTCGCCACGGATTTGGTTCCGGCGCTCAGGCGTAGGTCAAAGCGGTTGAGGCGCACCAGTTGATCGAGGGTGCTGAGGTCGTAACTGGCGCGCAAATCCAAGTGGCCCAGCGAGGCGAATTCAGGTCGCAGCAGGGCGAGTTGATCGACCGACGCATTCAGTGATCCCGAGGTTTTAATTTGTGTGAAGGTGCGGTCGGCCGAAAATGCCCCGTTTCCCTTGGCCGCAAAATCAGGCAGCGCATGGCCGAAGGCGAAGGGAGTGGCGTCCGCCGTGGTCACGTCGAGTGTCCACGAGCCGGTCAGCGGTTCGGTGCCGATGGGCAACGCGAGGTTTAAGTTGAGAAGCTCCCGGTGCCCGGAGCGGAAAACGGCGGCGTAGGTTTCGCTTTTGGCCTCGCTGGTGGAGCGCAGGTTAACCGAGAGGCTTTCGCCTTCGGATGGCTGGGGGCTGGGGCTGCGCGTGGCTGCGACGGTGAGTGCAAGTTCGATGCGGTCAAAGCTGCGCGGGGTCACCAAGCGGGCGATGAGCTCTCCTTTAACCGTCAGGGGAGTCGCGTCAGGCCTGACTGCAGTGGCAAGGATGGCCCACTTACCCTCATGGCCGGCCTTAAGACCGCCGCCGGTGATCGCGACATGGATGCGGCCTTCGGGGAGAATGACATCGCCTTTGAGATCAACTCCGTCGATGGCGAGGTCAACGGGTAGTTGCAGGCGGGCGAATAGCCCATTGAAGGCGGACCGGGCCTGCTGCTCGGCCGAAGCGGCGCGGTGCACCAAGGTGGGCGCGGGGGCCGAGACGGGGGCATTGGCAGCGGTGGACGCAGGGGGGCTGGCGGGTGGATGCGGGGTATTCGCCGCGCCCGGTGCTGTGAGGTCAAGAATCCAGCCATGGGCAACCAGGCGTTTGAGGACAATTTTTTCACGGGCCGCATCGAGCAAATTTACGTCCACCTCGGCGGAGGGCAGGGTGAAAACGAGACCGGGTTGGACGACTTTAAGGTTGTTTACGCGTGTGCGCTGCAGGCCGGCGTCGACGCCGTCAAAAGTGACGGTGAGGGCAGGGGAGGCGGGCGCGAACCGGCGCGCCGCCCAACTCTGCGCCCCCGGGTTAAATGCGAGGGCTGCGATCACGCCCAAAAGCAGTCCCAGAAAACCTAGACAGAGAAGAAGGATGCGGAGCGGTTTCATCGTAAAGCGGGGTGTGTTCAGGTTGAGCTTTTAGGGTGCGCCCAATGCCGCGCGCAAAGCAAGCCGAGTGGTGAGGGTGAGCACGGCTGATCGCAATCTCACGCACACGCTACGTCCTGAAGTGTCTTTTGGCTGGATTCGGGGTCGGTGGAGGTGGGTTGATTTTGGCTGGGTCTGCGCGGCTCACCCCATAGGCCCGCTCTCAGCGATGTGCGAAGCTGGTGGACCCGGTGCAGGAAGACAGGCCGGGGTTAACTTTACTCCAACCTGACTCGCTCAAGACCATGACCCAAACTCAGCAAGCGCTTCTGCGCACCGCACACACCTACTGGCAGGGCTGTCGCCAGGCTTGGTTTCATTACTATCCGATGAAGCGCGATCAGCGTGGTAAAAATCAGACTCAATCGGAGGGTAAACAGGGGCGGGGCACCGAAAGCTCGCACCTCACTGGGGGCCGTCCACCAGAAACACCGCCGGATTCCTCGTCCTCGCGCGGTGCGGGGGATTTACGGGGACTGGATCCGGCTGACGTGGACTATTTTAATCGAGGGGCGGACGAAAACCCGGAGTTTTGGTGGCGGCTAGTCGGCCGCCCGCAGTTTTCCGGAAAACACGTGCTTGATGTGGGCTGCGGGTTGGGCGCGCTCTGTGTGGACATGGCGGCAGGGGGAGCGGCCCGAGTGGTCGGGTTGGACACCGAAGCCAAGCTGATCGCCTTCGCTCGCCAGCACACCGCTCAGGCCTTTCCTGATTTGCAGCCCGTACTGGAGTTTTACGACGAGGATCTGGCCCGGTTTAACCAGGGGAAGTTCGACATTATCGTCTCCAAGGACTCCTTCGAGCACATCATGGATCTGGAAGGAATGATCCGCGCAATGGCGTTCCACCTAAAACCCGGCGGGCGGATATACTCGGGGTTCGGGCCGCTCTACAACAGTCCGTTCGGCCACCACGGTCGGGTGGCGACGCGGTTGCCGTGGCGACAGTTTCCCTGGGCCCACCTTTGGGAGTCCGAGGCGAAAATCGTGCAGCGGTTGAACCGGCTCCGTGCTCGCGGTGAACCTGTTTTTACTTACTCGGACACGCCGCTGACCAGTATTCGGGATCTCGGCTTGAGCATGTATTCCTTGGCTGATTACCGGCGTTTTATTTATGGGAGTGGCCTGAAGGTGGTGCGTTTCGAGGTGAACCGCAGTAAGCACGGTCTATCGCGGGTGCTCTCGTTGTTACGCCGAGTGTCGTTTTTGGAGGAATACTGTACGCACAACATTTATTGCGTTCTGGAAAAGCCACTTTGAGACAGGTAACTCCCCGCGCTCACGCTCAAGGGCACACGCCGCAAGGCCCTCAGCGTGAGCGCGAGAAACAGCGTAATTCCCCCCTTTAACGCGAATGAGTGTAATGCCTGGGTTTTCAGGCTTTCCGACCCGGCAACTGGCGGGGCTACGATTACGCCGAACCTCACCCGGTCGACTCCTGCGGGACAATCCGGCAGGGCAGCAGGGCGGCGTCTTGCATGCCATGGATGATTTTTTTGTCGGGAGGGCAGAAAGTGGCTAACGCACCGCCCAATTCCGCTTTTCCGCCCTTCACGAAGTAATACGGGCACAGCCGCAGACGGCCCTCAACCTCGCGCACCTGCTGCTCGCGGTCGTAGACGCGGTGTTTTACCCGGCAGGGTTTTTTATAAAGCTGGAGAATGTGGGGGTTGCGGGGCGAGTCGGCGAGGGCGAGGTCGATGCCCGCCTGCCATTCATCGCGCGAGCAGTCGCTGCCCAAAATGACACTGCGCGCCCCCCAGGCGCTCTCGTGGTAGCCGGAGATTTTAATGATCAGATCGCGTTCCTTTT
>JBILJE010000212.1:0-5669 GCA_044377395.1 Rariglobus sp.
GTGATGCTGGCCGGCTGTCTCGCCGGAGTGGTGGCCCAACTCCTGTGCAAACGCATGCCCAAAGGCCGCTGCGCCGTGCACGAAATCCTCCTCCAGCACGAAGCCCTGCCCAACACCATCCGCAGCGGCCAGATTAACAACATCCGCGCCCTGATCGAAGGCGGCGGGGCCGACGGCATGATCACCATGGACCAAAGCCTGTTGGCCCGCGTGCAAGACGGAAGCATCGAGCCCAAGGAAGCCTACCTCAAGGCGGCCAACAAACCGCCCTTCGCCGCCCTGCTCAAACCCGGCGACCTCGACGGCGGCCACTGAGCCCCCCCCCTACGTAGCCGCCGGGCTCGAAACCGGACGACTGCCGCTTAGCCAACCCTACGTCGCCACGCTGACACCGGGACGAAGTAGGCAAAAACCCCATAACGGAAAAACCGTTGCTGGCGTATCTTGGGCCCATCACCCGATGAAACCCATCAAACACCTTAATCCGCCGATTCGCGTGACACCCCTGACACGGCGCTCCCGTGGCCCGCAGCCCATCACCTCGCCGCGCCAACCGCCGCGCTCTCGGCATGATCGGCAACGCACCCCGATCCAACCCCGCTTCCCCTCACCTGGGGAATAAACGAACGCACCGTCCACAACCCCAACCGCACCAACAGTCCCACACCATGAGAACGCTCACTGAACCCCACGCCCAGTCACCGAAGGACCTGCTCGATGACCTGCATACGCTCGTCACCGAAGCCGAAAAAGTCCTCTCCGAAACCAACTCCACCCATGCCGGCGAAACCATGGCCGCACTACGCAGCCGCTTGGACGCCGCTCAGGCCCGCCTCGGCGAGCTCTATTCAACGGCCAAACAACGCACCCTCGCCGGAGCTAAATTCACCGATGAGACCATCCGTTCCAACCCCTACCAATCGATCGCGGTGGCGGCTGGCGTGGGCCTCTTGGTCGGTATCCTGCTCGGCCGCCGTAAAGTCTAACCTGCACTCCGGCCGTCACCATGGACTCCACGATCCCTCCTTCCACTGGTTTCATGGGGAGCTTACGCCTGCTCGGTGACGGCCTTTTTGAAAGCATCCAAGATCGAATTCGGCTGCTTGCCATAGAGCTCCAAGAGGAAAAATACCGACTGATTCAGACCTTCGTCTGGATCAGTGCGGTCATTTTCACCGGTATTTTAACCGCTATTTTTGCCAGTTTCACCTTAGCGTATTATTTTTGGCAAGCAGGCCCCTTGGCGGTCCTTGGCGGATTAACCCTGTTTTACAGCCTAAGCTTAACGGCGGCGATCCTCCGACTCCGTCACCATATCTCACGCCATCCAAAGCCTTTCGCCGGCACACTGGAAGAGCTAGAGGCGGACCGCACATGTATCCGCAACCCGAATTAGCCCGCCTAGCGGCACGTAAGTGCACGCTAAGAGCGCGCATCCGCAATCAGCGTGAGACCTGCGCCGTGGCGGCTATGCGGGCCACCCAGCCCCTGCGGTGGTTGGACCAGTTGATCGTATTATGGCGCAGCCTTGCGCCCTTCGCCTTGGCTACAGCCGTCCCGATCGGCCTGCTTGCCCATCAAGGAATCCCCCCTCGCATAAAGCACCTGCGCACCTTGCTCCAATGGGGCCCAACCGCACTCTCGGTGTTCCGCCGACTGACGGGAAAGGCATAAGGGTTTCGGAGGGGGGGGCAAATAACGCCCCCAGGATTTCAGCCTAAACTCCTGTCCTTCAGGGTTCATTGCTACTTCTATACATTGGGATTGATGATTCCCTTCAGGGCAATTGGACCGGCTATATCCTAGCTCAGGCTCGGCGCGGTGATCCCTATCCGGGGCCCCATTCATTGTTCAGTTTTCCATCCACTGGAACTGTAGCGGAACCACTCAGCCGCGATGCCCGTAGGCGCAGCGCGCAGCCCAAAGTGGTGGTGCAGAAACTAAATTTGGCACCGCGAAAAACAAAGCTGGCCGCAGGCCCCAAATTGAGTTCGGCTGAACACGGTTCACCTGTACCCAACACCATGCAACTCACCGAACGCCAAGAGGAGATCCTAGCCTTTGTTAGCGACTACCAACGCGAACAAAAAATCCCACCCTCCACCCGAATCATCAAAAAACACTTCGGCTTTAGCTCTCAGACCACCGTAGTTCGCCACCTGGCCGGACTTGCCCTGAAGGGCGCCGTCGAACAGCTAGCCGATGGCGCCTGGGGCGCCAAAACCAACGAAATCCAGTCACTTTTTTCGCTGCCGATCTACGGCGAAATCCCCGCCGGCACGCCCGCTTCCGAGGAGCAGCAAAACTTGCGCGCCCTCCCCATCGATCCCGCCATTTTCGGCGTTCGCCCTTCTCGCCAACACCTGCTGTGGGGCCTCGAAATCAAGGGCGACTCCATGATCGACGCCCTGATTTGCAGCGGCGACATCGGCATCTTTGAAAAACGCGAACCTCGCGTCGGCGATATCATTGCCGCCTTAGTCAACGAAACCACGGTCACCTTAAAACGCCTCGTTGAGGTCAAGGGTCAGCGGATCCTGCGCGCGGAAAATAAAAACTACGCCGATATCATCCCCACCTCGGGACTGGAATGCCAAGGTGTGCTCATTGGCATGATCCGCACCCGAGTTGCCTGAGTGGCGAAGCTCGAACCTCGACGCGGCCACCATGACGATTACTTCCGTTCACGCACACGCCGTCGGCGCCTCCGTTGTGCGTCCACTCATGCTCTCCGCCACCCCGGCGGGATTCCCTAGTCCGGCGGAAGACCATATTGATCGAGAGCTCGACCTGAACGAACACCTCATCAGACGCCCCGCCTCCACGTTTTTTGTGCGCGTATCGGGCCGGTCCATGGTGGGCGCCGGGATCAATGACGGCGCACTACTCATCGTGGACCGCGCCGAGGAGGCTCGCGACGGCCGAGTGGTCGTGGCGGTTGTCGAAGGCGCTCACACCGTGAAGCGTCTGCGCAAGCAGCAGACGCGCTGCTGGCTTGAGGCGGCTAATCCCGAGTACCCCGATATTCACCTTCTGGATGACGAGTCGCAGGTGTGGGGCGTGGTGACGTTCGTGGTCAACCCGCTCTAAGCGGCACCTGGGCATGTTTGCGCTGGTGGACTGCAATTCCTTCTACTGCTCGTGCGAGCGGGTGTTTAATCCACGGCTCACAGGGCAACCCGTGGTCGTGTTGTCCAACAACGACGGCTGCGTGGTTTCGCGCACCACAGAAGCCAAAGCACGTGGCATTGCCATGGGGGAAGTCTGGCACTTGGCCCGGCCCGACTTAAAGGCCGGCGTGCACGCCTTCAGTTCCAACTACACGCTGTACGGCGACATGAGCCGGCGCGTGATGAACACGCTGCGCGACTTTGCCGAACACCTGGAAATCTACTCCATCGACGAGGCCTTTCTGGGCTTTGACGCCCGCGGTGACTGGCGGCAAATCGGCCTTCGCGTGAGGGAAATCGTCGAACGCTACACCGGCATTCCCGTATGCGTAGGCTTTGGACCCACCAAGGTGTTGGCCAAATTGGCCAACCGGCTCGCCAAGCAGCGGACGGGCTACGCAGGCGTGTTCACCTGGCCGGAATCACCCACAGAGACCACCACACTGCTCGACTCGGTGCCGGTGCAGGACGTTTGGGGCATCGGCAGGCGGCTCGCCGATAAACTTGCCCCCCAAGGGATAACAACCGCGCGTGCGCTCCGCGACATGGATGACACCCGGGCTCAGCGGTTGTTGGCGGTAACGGGCCTGCGAATCGTCTGGGAGTTGCGCGGGCTATCGTGCCTAAAGCTGGATGAACTGGCTGAAGCGAAAAAAGGAATCTGCTGCGCCAAGGGCTTTGGTGTTCCCCTTTCTACGCTCGACGAGCTCCGCGAACCCCTGGCGGCCTACGTGAGTATTGTCGCGGAAAAACTACGTACCCAGCAGTTGGTCGCAGGCCACATTCAGGTGTTCTTGGAGACAAACCCTCACAGCGCAGGGCGCCAGTACAACCCAGGCATTGGCCACTCCCTCGCCATGGCATCAAATTTCTCGCCCGAACTCAGTGCCATCGCTGCCGAGCTATTGGGAACTATTCACCGGCGCGGCTACCAGTTTAGGAAGGTTGGGGTACTCGTCTCGGACCTGCAACCGACGAGCGCAGTCCAAAGCTGCTTCGACGCGCCCAGCCCGGAAACCGTAGCGCGGCGCCAAAAACTTATGGCCACGCTGGATCACGTGAATCGCGACCGAGGGCGAGGCACCGTGCGGCTGGGATCAGCCGGCACCGCGTCCCCCCTTTGGCGAATGCGTCAGGCGCACCTGAGCCCCTGCTGCACCACGCGGTGGGCTGAACTGCTGACGGTGACCTGAGCCTGTGGACAAACCACGCCGCTCACGCCATGACGCGCACCGCCTGACCGCGGCCACGAAAACCAGTCCCTAGCACAAAAACGCCGCCCCCGATTCGTTGAACCGCGAAGCGTCGCCAAGTGGCGCGAAAAAAATCCTTACTGCACCACAGAAGTACCACACCCCAGCAATCGTCGGGGCGTTGCGTTTGGCGGCATTTTCATCTTCGGAGAGAGTGGTTTTTCGCGTTCAGCCCGCGTACAACGAATCCCCTGCCGCTTGCGCGGCCTCTTTTAGCAGGCGCTGACGGGTCGCCACATCCTGCGTCCGATCGGTGCGCACCTCGATCACCCGTAACCCCGGTTTGCCCACCTCAGTTAGGATTAAACCGCGCAGTTCGCCTGGCGTTTTCACCCCGTGATGCGCAACACCGTACGCGGCGCACAGGCGGGCAAAATCCACCGTTTGCGGGGTTGCCCAAAACTCCTCAAAGGGCGGATTAAACCGTGCGACCGGCAGGTGGCCAAAAATCCCGCCCCCTTGGTTGTTGATCAACACCACGGTCAGCGAGCCTCGAAGTTTGGCCGCGACGAGAAATCCATTGGTGTCGTGCAACAGTGCCAAATCGCCCGTGAGTAGCACGGTCGGACTGCCGCCATGCGCCACGCCCAGCGCGGTCGAAAGCGTTCCATCAATGCCATTGGCACCCCGATTCGCCATCACCTGCGGACCGTCCGTGCGCACGGGCGCAAAGTACTCCAAATCACGCACCGGCATGCTGCTGGCCACACACAGGACCTGCTCACGGGTTAACGTCTCCGCCAACGTCCGCGTAAACGCCCCCTCGAAGCCGGAAACCTCGGTACAACGCACCAGCACCGCTTGCGCCGCCGCCTCGGCCCGCGCCCACCGTTCAGCCCATTCGGCCGGAGCAACAGACCAGTCGGCAGCCACCGAATCGAGTGCCGTCGGGGGCAGGCGCAAGGTCAGCGTGCGACCGTGAACCCCATCGCGATTACCCGCTTTTTGAGTGATCTGCACGACTTGGGCATCAACGGCAGCCAGCCAGGCGCGCAGGCTCTTGCTGGTCGGAATTTCACCCAGAACAAAAACCACGTCAGGCTGAAGCGCCTGCACGGTCCTTGGATCACGCAAGATGGCGTCATAAGCCGCCACCACCACGCCGGCCCCGCCGCCATGACGCAGTCGCGCCGGGGACAACACATCAGCCAGCACCGGCCAACCCCGCGCTGCGGCCCAGCGCATAATCTGGTCATGAGCCCAGTCATTACCCGCGATGACCACCACTCGCTGTGCTGGCGGTACG
>JBILJE010000213.1:0-5662 GCA_044377395.1 Rariglobus sp.
GAAGTTAAATGAACAGGGTTACGGATGCTATGGCTACGGCTGCTATGGATCCGATGCGCCGGCGATTCACGCGCTGCTTGCGCAGAGCCCAGAACTTGCTGCCGCGGTGCACCCGCGTCTGGCGTGCGTGCAAGCCGAGGTGGTTTGGCACGCGCGCAACGAGATGGCGCGCACGGTGGAGGACGTCTTGGCTCGGCGGACGCGGGCGCTGTTGCTCAATGCCCGTGCTTCGATCGAAGCGGCACCTGTGGTCGCCCGGCTACTGGCTGGTGAGCTCGGCCGGGACGAGGCTTGGCAGCGGTCGCAGGTCGAGGCCTATACGCGACTGGCGAGCGGCTACGTGTTTTAATGCAGGGCGCGTGTGCTCGCCCTGAGGAACGCTCGCGCCCTTTTAGGGTTTATGCGGAAAACTGGCGGGTAAGTGCGGCGAGGGAGGTGTCGGCCATTGACGTCAGCTGGAGCCAGGCGTGAGCGAATTCGCAGTGGCCGGTCGAGGGATTGGGGATGACGACCACGCGCAGGCCGGCGCGGTGTGCGGCAACGTGGCCAGGCACCGAGTCCTCAAAAGCGAGCGCGGCACTCGGCTCGATTTTCAGTCCTTGGAGGGCATGTAGATAAACGTCGGGCTCGGGTTTGCCGATCGTCACGTCGTCGCGGCAGGCAATGAAATCGAAGTAGCCGCGCATGCCCCGGTGTTCGAGGTGCCCTTCGACGTGGGTGTGCGTGGAGTTGGAGGCGAGACCTATGCGCAGACCGGCGGCGCGGGCCGCGTTGAGCAGATCGATTGTTCCCGGTAGTGGCGGTGCGGCGAGGGTGAGTTCGCGGGCGGTCGCGCGATAGCGTGTTTCCAGTGTGGCTCGGCTGATCTCGGGGCCATAAGCCGACCAGTAATCGTAGATGACGTCGGTATGTCCGACGATGTGGTGGAGCACGGCGCGGTCGCATTGCAGGCCGTCTATGGCGTGCATCTGCTCCCAGGCGTCGATGAGCACGGTTTCGGTGTCAACTAGAAGGCCGTCGAAATCAAAAATCAGGGCGCGGAGCATAGGTTTTAAAAAGACGGTTTCTTTCTTGGCCGATGTCTCGACGCACGCGATGAAAAGATTCTTAGTCGCACGATGTTTGGCCTAACCCACCCCCGCGCAGCCCGTCCGCTGCTATTTGCCGCCGCCTCGTTTTTGCTCATGACCCACGCCCTCGCCGCCACCAAGCCCACTACCCGTAACCGCGCCGAAATCGACGCCGCCTACAAATGGGATTTTTCGCCTATCTACGCCGACTGGACGGCGTGGGAAGCCGGCATGAAAACCATGGAGGTTAAAATGGACGAGTTCGCCGCGCTCAAGGGCACGCTCAAGGACGGCCCCGCCGCCCTGCTCAAGGCCTACCGGCTCTACGACGAAATCGGGATCATCCAGTATCGCGTTTATCGTTACCCGTCGCTCCAACGCGACACCGACACGCGTAATCAAGAAGTCGCCGGTCGCCTGCAGCGCGTGCAGGCGCTCTTCGCCAAATTCGGCACCGCCACCGCCTGGTTCAACCCCGAGTTGATCGCCGTGCCCGAGGCAACGATGCGCGGCTGGCTCGACGCAACGCCTGATTTAGCGCCTTACCGGTTCACGATCCTCGACGCCTATCGCCAGCAGCAGCATGTGCTCGACGAGAAGGGGGAAAAGCTCCTCTCCTTTGCCACACGTTTTTGTGAAACGCCCCAGTCGGTTTACTCCGAGCTGAGCACCTCTGACATTAAATTTCCCTCGGTCACACTCTCCGACGGCCGCGCGGTGACACTTTCGCCCGGCGCCTATCAGTCGATTTTGGCGACCAATTACAATCAGGCTGATCGCGCCAAGGCTTTTGCGGCGTACCTGAAAACCTACGAGGCCACCAAGAATACCTACGCGGCGATTTATCGGGGCACCTTGGAGCGCGGCTGGTTTATGTCCCAAGCGCGCGCTTACCCCACGACGCTGGCCCGCGCCCTCGATGGCAACGCGATCCCGCTGGAGGTTTATACCACGTTGGTGGAAACCGTCCGCGCGGGCACCGCACCGTTGCAACGTTACTTAAAACTCCGCCAAAAGCTCCTGGGGCTCGACAGCTATCACCTGTACGACGGGCAGATTCCGCTGGTTAAAGACGATACGGTTTGGCCCTACGCTCCGGCGCGTGACCTTGTACTGAAATCCATCGAGCCCCTCGGCGCCGAGTATAAGCAAAAATACGCCGACCTGCTGGCGCGTAACCGCCTGGATGTTTACGAAAACGACGGCAAGCGCTCCGGTGCGTACAGTGCGGGCGTGTACGGTGTCGGCCCCTATGTTTTGATGAATTACAACGACACGCTCGATGCGGTTTTCACCTTCGCCCATGAGATGGGGCATGCGATGCACACGCGCCTGTCAGAGGAAAACCAGCCCTTTGTCACCTCCGATTACACGATCTTCGTGGCGGAGGTGGCCTCGACCATCAACGAGCGCCTGTTGCTAGAGAAACTCCTGGCCGAAAGCGCCAACCCCAAGGAGCGGTTCCTCCTGCTGCAGCATGCCATCGATGCGATCGTGGGAACCTTCTACACTCAGGTGATGTTTGCGGATTTCGAGCTGCGCGCGCATACGCTCGCTGAGAAGGGGCAGCCCCTGACGGCCGACGTGTTCAGCGCGCTCTACGGTGACCTGCTCAAGGCTTACTACGGTGATGCCGTCACGCTTGATGAGCTGTACCGCTACACGTGGACCCGCATCCCGCATTTTTATAACTCGCCCTACTACGTTTACCAATACGCCACCTGCTTCGCCTCCTCGGCGCAGATCTACAAGGCGATGAATACGGGCACGGCCGACGAACGCGCCGGCGCGACCTCACGTTATCTCACGTTGCTCAAGAGCGGCGGCAACGACCACCCGATGGAGCAGTTGCGCAAAGCCGGCGTAGACCTGTCCAAGCGCGAGACAGTTCAGGCGGTCATCGACCAGATGGATGAGTTGGTCACCCGGCTCGAAAACGAAGCCGCAAAGCTCACTCCGTGAATCGGACAAAGCCGTAAGTGGCGCGAATTGAATCCCGCCTTTACGGCCTACGCATGTTCTGTTTCGGTGACCGTTTAATTTCTAAACCATGTCCATGACCCCGCATTCAGATTCCACTCCTTCCTCAGGTGACGACCGCAATCTGGTCTCGATCGACGCGGCTTACATTGCCCCGACCTTCGAGGATCGGCTGCGCCTGTTTTGGGAGAAAAACTCGCGCACAGTACTGGCGGCCTGCGCTCTCGTTCTGGTTGGTATTTTGGCCAAAGGCGGTTACGAGATCATCTCCGCGCAACGCGAGAAAGCGATCGCCGCTGAGTACGCTGGCGTGACCGGCGACGAACAACTCAAGGCGTTTGCCGCCTCGCATGCGAATCACGCGCTGGGTGGTCTGGCCGAGTTGCGACTGGCCGATCAGGCTTATGCCGCCGGTAATTTCGCTGAGGCGCGTGCGTTTTATGGCAAGGCGGCGGGTATCCTGAAAAACACCACGTTTGGCCAGCGCACTCGCCTCGGTGGAGCGATCAGTGCGGTGCAGGCGGGTTCGACTGCTGAGGGTGAGGCCGCACTGAAGTTGATTACGGCCGATTTGGCCGTCGCCAAAATGGTTCGGGCCGAGGCTGCCTACCACTTGGCTACGCTGGCCGCTGTGAGTGGCAACAGCGCCGAGGCGATCCGCTACATCGAGCAAGTTGTTAGCATTGATCTGGAGGGGCAGTGGGCCGAGCGCGCATCCCTGCTGCGTGCGTCATTGCCACAGGCTATTGCGGCGCAACCCGCTACGGATGCCAAGACGGATGCCGTTCCCTCGATTAGCTTTAAGTAACCGCTGGGGGGGGGCGCACAAAAAAGGCCTGCCGATTCGGCAGGCCTTTTTTGTGGGAAAATGGTCGGGGCGATAGGATTCGAACCTACGACCTCCTGGTCCCAAACCAGGCGCTCTACCAGACTAAGCTACACCCCGATGCACGCATAAGGGCCAGTGTCACGTGGTACTGTCAACGTAAACTCTCAGCTAATCGTGATGTTAATTAATCCCGATACTCTCTGCTTGCTTCGGTTCCACTTTGTTCCACACCTTCGAAGTTCAACCTTCTTTATTTAAATGGATACCATCTCTCGTGAGAATAACAGTTACCTGCCGGTTTTCGGCGTGATCGCCGGCGTGCTCGCCCTTGTGTTGTCGGGCGTGGCTCTGGCCAAGATTTCCTCCGCCAAAAAGGAAATGGCCGAAAAGGTCGCTCCCCTCGAGCAAAAGATCGACGAAGCCGAAGGGCAGGCACGCAACGCCGCTGCCGCCGCCGAAAAAGCCTCGGGCAGCATCAACAAGCTCGCCACGGACACCCAGGCCGCTTTCACCCAAGTTGCTCAAGAAATTGGCAACATCCGCGGTGAGATCATCAAGGTCCAAGAGTCCAAGGCTGCGCCCAAACCCGCCAAGGCCGACAAGGCCGGCACCGCCAAGGAGCCCGCTGCCGCCGGGGCCAACGAGTATGTGATCAAAGGCGGCGACACCTTCGCCAAGATTGCCCGCGCGACTGGCGTCAGCATCGATGCTATCGCAGCCGCCAATCCCAGCGTGAACTCCGGTAAGCTCCACGTTGGCCAAAAGATCAAGCTGCCGGCCAAGAAATAAGCGCTTCGCTTATTCTGCCGCTAAGATTTACCTCCCGCTTCTCGAAGTCGGGAGGTTTTTTATGCCCATGAACTTCGCTTCCACACCCGCTTCAACCTCACCCGCTCGTTGGGTAAAAGGCGCCAGCCGCTCGCTGGCGGCCACGCGTATTTTTGACCTGCGCGGGGTGGATTATCGCCATCCGGTGCGAGGCACTCAGCGGGAGTTTGTTGTGATCGACGCTCCCGACTGGGTGAACGTGCTCGCCCTCACAGCCTGCGGGCGACTGGTGATGGTTAACCAGTTTCGCTACGGGATGGATGATTTTTCATGGGAGATTCCTGGCGGTGTGATCGAGCGCGGGGAGGATCCGGTTGCCGCGGGGCTGCGTGAGTTACAGGAGGAGACCGGTTACGTCGGTAACTCGGCGCGCTTACTCGGCTCAGTGAATCCCAATCCGGCGATCATGAATAATCGTTGCCACCTGGTCCTGGTTGAAAACGTGGTGCTCACCACCGAGCAGACGTGGGACCCGGACGAAGAGATCGAGGTGTTGTCGCTGCCAGTCGATGAGGCGTACGCGTGGGCCCAGTCCGGACGTATTACGCATTCGCTGGTGCTCAATGCACTCCTGTTGTTTTCGCCGGTTTGGGCAGAACGCAAGCAGGCTCGCCCCGCCTAAGCGTTTTGGGGTGGTGTCGTTGCGGTGCGGGTGCATGGCGGGATTATATGCGATAAAGAGCTTCGTTCACCGTCATTTGACAGCCCGTTTGTACATCATAGCTTGGACTTTTTTAATGTCATGAAACCTGCACCAACGTTTGCCAATCACCCCAACGTCTTGGTCGCTGCCGGTCACCATCTACCGGTTTCGCTTGAGACTGAGATTCGCAAAATTTACGCGCGCAGCCCCCTGTACGCGCGCCGCTTTGAGTTACATCCGGATCCCTTGCAGTGGTCGTGCTATCGTGAGATTCCCGCTCTCTCCAAGAAAGAGATCGTCGAAAGCGGGCAC
>JBILJE010000214.1:0-5647 GCA_044377395.1 Rariglobus sp.
GGCTACCATCACGTCCACGATGCGGCTCTCGATGAGTTTTTGCCGGATGTCCTGCTCGGAGGAGCGGGCGTCGGAGGCGGAGTTGGCCATCACGAACCCGGCGCGACCGGTGGCGTTGAGCGCGGAGGCGAAGAGCTGAATCCAGAGGTAGTTGGCGTTGTCGGTGCGGGGCAGGCCGTGGGGGAAGCGGCGACCGGGGCCGACGGCGTCGGTGAGACGCTCTTTGTCCACCGCGTTGACGTTGAAGGGCGGGTTGGCGAGGACGAAGTCGAAGCGGCCGGTGGCGGCGTGCGGGTCGTCGTAGTAGCTGATGGCCTGCTTGATGTCGCCCTCCAGCCCGTGGACCGCGAGATTCATGCGGCAGAGGTCGCCGGTGGCGCGTTCCTTGGCCGGGTTTTTGCGGTGCTCGGAGACGAAGCGGGCCGATTGCACAAACATGCCGCCGGAGCCGCAGGCGGGGTCGAGGATGCGCCCGTGGTAGGGCTCGATCACCTCGGTGAGCAGGCGGACGATGCTGAACGGGGTGTAGAATTCGCCGCCGCCCTGGCCCTCGGTCATGGCGAATTCGGCGAGGAAGTATTCGTAGACGCGGCCAAAGGTGTCGTAGTCGGCCGAGAGGGGGATCTCGGACATCTTTTTCAACAGCTGCTTGAGGAGAGTACCGCCGAAGATCGTGTAGGTTTTGGGGAGGACACCGGCGAGCTGGGGGTTGTGCTGCTCGATGGCGCGCATGGCGTCGTTGACTTTGGCACCGACGTTGGCGGCCTCGGGCAGGTGCAGGAGGGTGTCGAAGCGGGCCTCGGCGGGGAGGAAAAGAATGCCCTCGGCATGGTAAGCCGCCGGATCCTCGGCGCGATTGCCGCGCCGAGAGGCGCCACCCTCACCCCCGGCCCCTCTCCCAGGGGTAGAGGGGAGTTCGAGCTTGGCGCGCAGGGCGAGGAAGCGGACTTCGGCGAAGCGTAAAAAGATGAGACCGAGGACGGGGGCGGAGTATTCCTGGGCCTTGAGGCCGGAGTTGGCGCGGAGCTGATCGGCGGCGGCCCAGAGCTGTTTTTCAAGCGTGGCGGAGGCTGTGTCTTTTTCCGAGGGAGCGATCCATTGCATGCGGGGCGAAAACTCCGGTAAGTGCCTGGGACTGGCAAGGGTGGAATGGGGCGGGCGGTTCCTCGATATTTTCAGCGGGTAGTCAGGAGAAAAACCAATCTCGGCAGGTGACACAGAGCCCACGGAGCCAAACCCACAGAGTCCAGAAAGGCAGGCCGCAACGACTTCGTTAGCTCAAAAACCGCCAAACGGTTCGGACTCGGCCTGGCTTGTTAACTCGTTCTTGGCTGGTGATATTTTTGCCGATTCTGAGCGGCTTGACTCCGTGGCCTCCGTGTCCGTGCTCCGGATTTGCTCTGTGATACCCCTCTGGATTCTGGGTGCTTGGGCTCGATCCCTTACGCGGGTTGCAGCACCGCCGCTGGCGATATGATCGGGGTGGTCGGTGCCGCAGGGGCGCGAGCGTGTCCACTGCCTGTGTCAACAATCGTGCGTGCGCGTTTCCAGGCTTCAATGAGGCGTCGTCCGTCGGCTTGGCCGTCGAATTGCAGCACCAAGTCGTCCAAATCTCCGAGCAATGCCATGAGCACGGCAATGTCGGTTTCCACCTCTTTGAGCAAAGTGCTGCGGTTCACGATCTGCCCGCGCGGGCTGTTCATCACCTGACTGAACACTTGAATCGCCGCCGTGAGCGTCGTCACCCGTGCTGCGGTCACGCCACGGCCGGGCGCACCCGGCTCACTCTGGGCAACGAGTCCCAAATCGCGGATCGCGGTGGCTTGGTTGAGTAGATCTTGCGTGCGCAGCCGGACGATGTCGCTGCGGCTCAGATCCACCTTCCCCCGCCGGTCCAGATCCCCGTTTTTTTGGAAGTGATTGGCGAGGGCACGCGCCAAAACATAGGCGGCATCCTCCAGCGCGCCCTCGGCCAGAGCCTTGGCATCGGCGGCACCGCCGGTGGCGGCGTCAACTTGGGCCGCTTTGGCCATCACCGCCGCATACTGGGTCGCCAGTTGAGCCAGGTCGGTGGTGAAGTCGGCGGGATCTTTACCCGTCCAGACTGGTTTATAGTCGGAGCTGTTGGCGAGCGTAAGACACGCCCCGACCATGCTCAGTTGGTTTTGATTACGTAAGTTCATGACAAAGCCGCAGACCCAAGGTTATACGCCCGGTTCCCCTGAACCGGAAAACCGTAGCCGAGTTGGGGCTGAAGCTGTTTTCGCGGGGCTAAAATGCTCGTCGTCCGTGTAAACCGGGGTGTTTAGGCTAATTGCGCGGCTGCAAAGGGCAGTTGCATGAGTGCACGCACCGATTGAAGCGCGGTGCATGGTCGTTTTCGGTCAGTCCATGGCGATTGCACACCTGCTTGCGGGCATTGCCTGACTGCGTGGAGCGATTGCAGCTAGGTATTCGCCGATTGCGTCACTGTTACTGGGGTTGCAGGGGTGGGGTGCCTCGATTGCAGCTTCGTCTGTGACATGGCCGAAGGTGGGCGATTGGTAACTTAGCCAAGTGCGCTGCGGAGCTCCTTGGCGTCGGGTAGCGGCACATCCAGGATGCGGCTGATCAACGCGTCGCCTTAGTCGGTCTCTCGTAGGATTCTCTTACGGCTGTAAGAGTGTCGGGCGTTGAGTCATGGCTTATTGGGCGTCTCCACGACGGTCCGCAGCATCACTTCGTTGCGGCGTAGAAACGACGGCGTCCACGGCGGGTCGAAATACCCAAACACCGGTCCGGTCTGCGCGGTTAACCGCTCCAGTTCCAGCCACCCTTGCAACCGCGCCAACGCTTCCGCTTCGTTCTTGGTGTTCCGGCTGCCGCTGTAACGCAGCACCGCAAACCGGCCGGCCGCCAGCTCTCGCACCGTCACCGTGCCATCCGCCGGCTTGGGCACGTCGGCTGTTTTTAACTTCGCCGGCAGCACAAACGCCATCGTCGGTCCACTGGGGCCGCCCTCCATAAAAACGGGCGTGGTCATGGCGATCTTTTGTTGGGCCTCGTTCGCCCCCGTGATGAAGCGGAACAAGCGCCTAAACCCGCCATCACCGCCGTTGGCGTCGGCCATCGGCGTTTCCACCACCGTGAGCGCCGGATAATCCCGTAGCTCGATTTTCCCGTCCGTGCGTACGACGGTGTAGGGTGCAGACTCGTAACCGGCGCGGGTGGCCTGACAGCCCGCCAGCAGTAAAACCGCCCCGAAGACAGCGAGGACAATGTAGAGCGACATAGGTCTCATAGTAGCGTGATTTTCCCCGCCAGCAACCGAGGCCGCAACAGGTCGCGGGTTAGGCGTAGGTTTTGGATTTGGTGAAGTGGAAGTTGAAGCTTGGCGCGCAGGGCGAGGAAACAGACTTCGGCGAACCGCAGAAAGATGAGACCGAGAACGGGAGTGGAGTATTCCTGGGGCTTGAGGCCAGAGTTGGCGCGGAGCTGGTCGGCGGCGGCCCTGAGCTGCTTTTCAAGCGTGGCGGAAGCGGTGTCTTTTTCCGATGGAGCGATCCATTGCATGCAGGGCAAAAATTCCGGTAAGCGCATGGGACTGGCAAGGGTGGAATGGGGCGGGGAGTGCCAGGACTCACTTTCCGCCTGGCAGAGTAACCCGATCCACGGTGTGGCCCTCTCGAATGATGGCTATGTTTACCGCTAAATTTTCCGCTAAAACGATCACGAGGTGCTTCGGCTCGGGGGCATGGCTGTTATCGCCAGCGGCGTTGAGGCAGAGCGCACGTGCACATATCCCTGCCAATGCGGCGGCTAATGGACGTGCCCACAGCGCACCCGTTAAAAAATGGGGGAGGGCGATTCCGGTGAAACGGCGAGAGTAAACGACCAACTGACGGTGGCGCCCGGGGCGAGGAGCGGGACGTCCGGATGGTCGGGGGTGTTAGCCGGGGCGACGGTGGGTTCGAGCGCGAGGTGGTGATGCCCATGCCAGTAACCACGTGTGATCCAGACAGCCAGCCAGGGTATTTCGGCGGGCGACCAGGTGGTCGTGAGGCGGGAACCGGTGGCGCGGATGAGCGCGACGCGGCCCTCGGTAGCCGAATAAAACGCCTTGGCGCAACTGCCGGCGGCGCACTCCGGCGCAACAGCGTTGCCGGGCAGTTCAAGGCGGTCACCGGGGCACAATGGATAGAGCGGGTGAAACGCCCACAGCCAGCGCTCAGGCCGGTCGGAGCGTGAGGTCAACCGGTAGGCGAGGTGAACGCGGGGGCCGTCGAGCGTGACCGTGCGTTCAATATGTAACGGCGAACGCGGCAGGTCGAGTGTGGTCAGAATCCGGCCGTCGGCTAACGCGGCGTTGTCCACCGTCCATGCCGACGCCCAGCATTCACCGTGATCGGGCAACTCGCGTCCTTCCCAGTGGCAGGAATCGATGGTCGGCAGGCACTCGTCGGCCCCGGCCAGGGTGGAGTGCTCAAAGGCCAGCCCCAGCGGGTGGCGGGCAAGCGGCCTAGAATCGGTGGGCCGCCACATCCATTCCTCGTGGGTGCGGCGGTTGCGCAGCGAGAGTAGCCGCGCTCCCAGTTGGGGCACGATCTCTACGGCGACGTAGGCATTGGCCAGGCTGATGACCGTGAAGCCGTTTTCTTGGCGGCGGAACAGTTCAGGGTTTTTCATGCGGGCAGTTCGCTGGACAAATCGGCGGCGAGGGCATGGTTCGGGTCGCGGGTGAGAACGGTGGCGAGGAGGCGGCGGGCGGTGGCCTTTTGGCCGAGACCGAGCTGGGCTTGCGCCTGCAGGAACAAGGCACCGGTTTCCTGACGGAACTGCAGGTCTTCGTTGAACAGCAGCATCGTCGGCAGCGAGGTGGCGAAGTAGTCGATCTTGGCCTCGGTTTTCTGCACCTCTTTGGCGTAGGCCAGCAGCTCGCGCAGCAACTTTGTAGCTTTGGTTTTCTGGCCGAGTTTTTGCCAGGCCAGCGCCGAGTAGTAGGTCATCTCGGAGAAGGCGCGCACCGCCATGTCCTGAAAATCACCGCGGAAGTTCGCCGCCTCCAGCCAGTGGTGTTTCGCTCCGGCGGCGTCGCCGGTTTGGTCGAGGGCCATGCCGAGCCAGAAGTGAATATCGCTTTGGTTGGCCAGCAGGTGCTTGGACTCACTGAGGTTTTCCGGCGAGGTGAGAGCGAGCTGGAAATACTTCACCGCACAGGTGAACTCACGACGGGCGAGTGCCGCGCGGCCCAGGGCGAGCTTGGTGCGCACGTGCTGGCCGAGGGCCTGGCCTTCGCCGCCTTCCCAGGGCTGGAACTTGCGGGTGGCGACGAGCTTCGCAGCCTCTGCGGCGCGCCCTGTTTGGTTGTTGAGCGCGCAGATCTCAACCGAGAGGTCGTCGCGCTGGCTGACCAGCGCCGGATGGCGGGACAGTTCCTTGAGGCGCTTGGCCGGGGATTCGCCCAGGCGCTTCCAGAGCTGGTCGCGTTCGTAGAGCAGGCGGGCGTCCTGCGGGTTGGCGCGGAAAGCCTTTTCGTAGGCACTGCGGGCGGCGGCCGGTTTTTTGGAAATGTTGAAATAGCCGATACCGAGGTTGCGCCAGACGATGGCGAAGGACGGATCGAGCCGCGACGCGCGTTCCCACAGACGGATGGCCTCGTCGTGGCGGC
>JBILJE010000283.1:0-4094 GCA_044377395.1 Rariglobus sp.
GAGCGACAACGTGATCGACGCCTCATGGCAGGCGCTCATCGACGCGGTTAATTACCAGTTACTGCAGGGTTGAGTGGGGCACGAGTCGGCGAACGCCGGAACTCGCCTAGTAGGTAGTAACATTAAAAAAATCGGATCGAAAGTAGTACGGTGCTTCAGCCCGCATCGGCGATAGTGAGGAAAATACGCTAAAACCTGCGGGCTAAAGCGTCGCGCGACCTCAGAGATTTATCCGACAAAATCCATGTCACTTCATAGTCGTCTCGTTCTAAGCAAGGGGTGACTCACCTTCAGTATCACGAATTACACTTCGACCCTCAGCAGTGTTCGCATCGGCCGGAATCCCACGAATCAATAGGGCTGTCGAGACCTCACATCGGATCGAACTGAGGCTTCGGATTGGGCACAGTTTACCCCGAAAAGAACGCCGACAAAGGGTGCGGCAAAACTTTCCAGCTTTGCCTCCGCGCATTGCCACTTGTAAAAAAAATGTTAATCCGAGTTTTTTTTACACTCCTTACATACTGGCCAAATGAGGGTTAAACGAGTGCCCGCAGACTTGGCAGGGCCATTGCTTAACGAGAAGCGATTTTACTGAAGGCCATTAAAAACCACGCCAACGACGCCAATGAAAACGGCGCTGTTACCGTACACCAACAGCGTAACAATCCGACCAAACCAGCATGAAATTCGAAGACACGCCCCACACTTCACCGCTAAACAGCGAACTACCGCACCCTCGCAGATCAACCGAAACCAAGGTCACCTTTGACCTCTCCGGGATTCCGGCCAAGGCACAGCAGGCTATTTCCGCATGGCTCTCCGAGAGCGACCAGCAAGCCATTGTCGATGCCCTGTCCGCCATGGCGCGGCGGGTTGACCAAGAACTGCTTTCGAACGCAGTCACTGATGCATCACTGGATCCCAACCAAGCTGCTGAGATTATGGTTATACCCTCGATCCCATCGGCACATGGACTTGGGCTGCATCCCTACGACAGCACGCGCGATGCAGCTTAAACCAAGCTGATTCAGCTTTTAGCGCAGCCGTATAAATCGTGGCAAGACCGCCACACTCGACGAACTTCATTCATAAACCAGACGTAGCTCACCGCATCACCCATGATCAAAAGCATACCCCAAACCATTACCGCAATCGGAGGTAAAGGAGGGGTTACGGTGCAAACGCCAACCGTGCCATTGGCTGTATTTACACGTGTTGCCGACGAAGTGGCCCGAATAGCGCGGCCGACCGAAATGTCTCCGACCGCCCGCCAGCGTTGGCCGTCCCCGGCCAAGGGTTGGGCGTTGAAATAAATTGGCCGGGACGGCCAACACTACAAAAAGGCCTCCACGATTTCACTGCGCGGTCACCGGCAGCGTGCCATCGGCGAACTCGGCCGCCAGCCGCTGGCCCTTCTGGACCGCGGATTTTTTCTGCACCGGCGTCCCGTCGGCATCGCGCATAATCACGAACCCACGGTTCAGCACCGAGGCCGGACTGGCCGCTTGCAGCCGTTTCCAGAGCGCCAGCAAGCGCTGCGATTCCGATTCCACGCGCCGCTGCGGCGAGCGTTCACGCAACAGCGACGCCACTTCGCTCAAGCGCTGGCGATGGTCTTGCACCGACCGCGCCAGCGCCGCCGCCAAACGGTTGCTCAGGTCGTCCAGCCGCAGATAACCGCGTTCGATCTGCGCCGAGGGAGCAAGAAGCCGCAGCCGCGAACGGGCGTGGTCGAGCCGCTCACCCGCCGCCTCCATGGCGGTGACGATGTGATGACTCAAATCCTCCGCCGCCCGCTCGACGCGCTCCGCCGCCGCCACAAAGCCACTCGAAATCAACTCGGCCGCCGCGCTGGGCGTTTCGACGCGCACATCGGCGGCAAAGTCGCACAGGGTAAAATCGATCTCGTGCCCCACCGCTGAGATAATTGGCAGCGGACATGCCGCCACCGCGCACACCAGCGGCTCTTCGTTAAACGCCCACAAGTCCTCCAGCGAACCGCCGCCGCGCCCAATCACCAGCAGGTCAAACACGACGCCGCACTCCGCCGGATCGCACGCCACACGGAGCATCTCGACCATCTCGGCCGCCGCCCCGTCGCCCTGCACTTTGGCGGGTAACACCACGACCTGCCCGCGCCACCCGCGCCGGATCAGAATACGCACAAAATCCTGCACCGCCGCGCCGGTCGGCGAGGTGATAAAGCCCACCGTGCGCGGCATAGGGGGAATCGCGATTTTGTTCTCCGCAGCGAACAGGCCCGCCTCGGCCAGCCGTCGCTTGAGCGCCTCGAACTCGCGTTGCAGACGCCCCACCCCGTCCTCGATCACCGCGCGCACGATCAACTGGTAATTCCCCCGCGCCTCGTAAACCGAGATTTCCCCGTAAACGAGCACCTGCACGCCGTCGCGCAGTTTTACGTCCTGACGAGCCGCGTCGCCGCGAAACATCACCGCCGAGAGCTGGGCGCCGGCGTCCTTGAGCGAAAAATACACATGGCCGCTGGCCTGAACGCGCAAGTTGGAAACCTCGCCGCGTACCCAACCGGGGCGCACCTGCGACTCGAGCACGGCCTTCACCCGCCGCGTGAACTCGCTGACACTCACCACCCGCGTAGCGCTTTCTTGGTTTTCCAAATCGGCGTTCATACGGATGAGGCGACTGCTGCGGAGGCCTTTTTACGCTGAAGGTAACGGCACAAGAAACGTGCGCCGACGGCGAGCGCCACCAGCATGCTCAACGCAAACATCGCCCCCTTTGCCTGCCCCTGCATGAGTTCATCGCCGAAATAAATAAACGGGCAAACCTGCAGCGCGTTCACCACCCAGGAGATGATCAAGTACGGTACAAACGGAATGCCGGCCGCGCCCAACAAATAGCTCTGGAGCATAAACGGTGTGCCTGGGGCGACCCGCACCAACAGCGTCAGGCTAGCTTGATCATCCGGGGCGACCACGGGGATTGTGAGCCCCTGCCACGCAAACAGACGCGCGATCCACGGCCGCAACACCCAGCGGGCCAAGGCATACGTAAGGATGATGTTCGCGGCGAGACTCACCAAGGCCAACGCCATGACCAGCGGCAAACCCAGAGTTGGGGCAAAAACCGGGCCGGCAATCAGGGTAAAAATCGACAACGGCGCGCCCACCGAAGGTAAAAGCGCCATCAAGGTAAAAAACGTCAGCGGGCCCAAGCCGCGCATCCACGACAACACTGCGTCGAGCGCCGGGCGCAGTTGGAAACCCTCGGTTTGCAACGCCCAGTAAATTAACGCGCACGCAGCCACTCCACTCACGGCAAAGGCGGTGAGCAGCAGCCAGCGAGGGGCCGTGAGTAGACGTTTCATTTTAACCTACCCTGCCCGCCACCGCCAAACACCGTCAAGCCAGCCGTGCTATTGTAATTCCTCGCCTGTTCGCGAGACGCTTTACGCGGACATTTCGGTCTGTGCTTTACCGCATGCTGCCGACACTCCTGTCTCAGTTTATCGCACCTCGACGCTCGCCGTTTAACCGGCAGGCCTGTCGGAGCTGCTCAACTTCACGCATGAAACTCTCCATCGTCATCCCCTGTTACAACGAAGTCGGCACAATCCGTTCTATTGTGGACCGCGTGCGTGCCGCCCCGGTTGCCGACATGGAAATCATCATCGTGGACGATTGTTCGCGGGACGGCACCCGCGAGCTGCTGCGCACCGAAATTGCGCCCCTGGTGGCCAAGATCATTTATCACGAGGTCAACCAAGGCAAAGGGGCAGCCCTGCGCACGGGTTTCGCCGCCGTGACGGGTGACGTGGTGATCATTCAAGACGCCGACCTCGAATACGATCCGAACGAATACCCCAAGTTACTCGCCCCGATCGAACGCGGCCAGGCCGACGTGGTGTTCGGTTCGCGCTTCGCTGGTGGCGAGGCGCACCGCGTGGTTTATTTCTGGCACATGGTGGGCAACAAGTTTCTGACCCTGCTCTCCAACATGTGCACCAACCTCAACCTCACCGACATGGAAACCTGCTACAAGGTGTTCAAGCGGGGAGTGATCCAGCAGATTCAAATCGAGGAAAACCGCTTTGGTTTTGAGCCGGAGATCAC